>CACZSO010000142.1 GCA_902783795.1 uncultured Eubacteriales bacterium | reverse complement strand
ATTATCCCTACATTTAATAAAACAATCTCTTTCTGGAAATCGTAAAGTGACAGGATATCGGAAGTCACATCCTTCTATATCATTCCAGCCATCATACGAGTTGGGATTGTAACATTCCTTCCCAATCAGGTATTCCATATCAGCTAATACGGGTGCTAACTCTTTATTCAATTTCATGAGAGTCCTCCTGCTCGTTTTTTAAAAAACAGATACTATTTTCACCTGTTATTATACCTCCACGATTCCATATTTGTTGTACACATTCTTACAGATCATATCTTTACAATAAAAAAGACAGCCGACAAAAACCGACTGCCAAAATACTTACGATTCTTCATCTGTCTTCCAGTCAGATCTTATTCCTCTGTATCCGTCCTTTTTCACGATCTTAATTATATCTGCTCTATCCAGATCAAAGATGACCACTTGTTCATCCTGATATATTCTTCCTGGGACACGATAGGACTGTCCTACATCCCATTTGTGGATATAGGCAATGATCCTGCAAAGCTTCATACTGCTTATTTCCATGCTGTCACAGCCATTATATACATCCCTGGGAACATGGTGTGATCGAAAGTCCCTTTTTCTATAGGGGATCATCAAAAGCGAATGCCCATTCTCCCCTATCAAAAAACAGATTCTTGACGGCTCTCCAATTTCCCGCAACGCACTAGTAAAGACATGTATCCTGTTTGATCTCAGATAAAAAGAAATATATGTTTCATTCATCATTTGCTGCCTTTTTGCACTTCCAATACTCTGCTTTACTGAAATCAAACAGGAGCAGTACTTTCTGATTATATGTGACCACCTTTCCTTCTGCTTTATACGCCATCTCCAGATCCCATCCCCAAGTTTTATAAAGCAGTTTAGAAAACCTGGCACAGTTGATCTTTCTTGGTTTTATCCCATCAGAACTTGTCTTAGCCCATCTTACATTGTCCTTATCCTGTTCAGTCACAGGGATTATCAGGATGTTCCTGGTTGAAGGATTAATCTCAATGCGGACACGTTCACATCCATGAAGAGCATCTATAGCTGCTTTGCTGAACGAAATCTCATCGCTCCAGATAGACAGCGTGATCGCCTGCCTTCGGTAACTGACCTGGAACATATCACCTTTCACAACCTGAAATCCATCAATATTTATCTCAGGAAAATAGTCTGCAGCACTAAACGACATCTGAATTGATCCCCCTACATCTTATCTGTTGTGATATAACCTTCTGCAAGATCTATCTTATACGAGTCTTCGTGTTCTTCTACCGGAACACCAAAATAATCTCTCCACTCCCCGGGAAGATAAGATCTTTTTTTCTTCCCAGAATTAACAAACACTTCGAAGTCCGTCAGTTTAAACAAGAACAGCATTTCATTCTTATATGTTGCCGGCCTTCCCATGATCTTGTACCGGTATCTGTTATCCCAGCTCATAAGGTCAAAGACTTTTGCCGCAAATATCTTACACAACATATCACGGTTTTTGATCTCCTTACTTTTGCCACCACTTGACCACCGAAGGGAATCCGGGGTATCTGGATCGCATGGACGTATGATGATCCTTTTCTTTTCTGGACAGATCAGGATCTGGATATGTGTTACACCTGGGAATCTCCGCAAGCAGGCCATATTGAACTTGACCTTATTCTCCCATAAAGTCATTGCCGGCTCTCTGATGTGAGAAAACAACTCTCCTTTTGTAACCTGATATCCAGCCAGGTTAATGATGGTCTCTGTCGCTTCTTCGTGTTCAGAAAACGGTATTGCTTCCTTGATGATCTGTTCTAGCCTTTCACTTTCAGCTTCCATTACTTTCTATCCCTCTGTTTGATAATCGTTCCATTCTCTGCTGTAACTCCTCATCCGAAGTTGAAGTATATTGTTTGATCCCTGGAGCGGGTATGCTTTGCGACTGTGAACCCCAGCCTGACCCGGGAGCCAAATAATAAAAGCCGTTGTCCACCACATGTTCGTAAAACTCTTCTCCAAATCCATCTTCCCATTCTTCCGGGCAAAGCTCGATCCGTTTGTTTTTTGCCTGCTCTCCTTCTCCCGGCATGAGTACCACCGGAGAAGCATTAACGAAATTAAATACAATGATCTGTTCCGCTCCACGCTTTGCCCATACACCGCGGATCCTGTACGTGTATTCCGGGTTCCACCCCATGATGCTGTAAAGAGCGCTTCCAAAATGCGGACAGCTGATGGTTTTTGAATAGATCTTCTTTTCGGGGTCCGGCCTCCAGCGGATACTGTGGATATCCTTTTGTTTGCAGGGCCTTATTGCGATCTTTCTCTCAGCCGGGTGCAGCAACAGCTGGATATATCCGACCGTTCCAAACCGTCTCATACAAAAAGTATTAAAAGATATCTTTTCCCCAGATACAGAGATGGACGGCCCTTCATATCGGACCTGCGTAAACTGGCTCCTTACGACCTGATACCCATCAAGGTTAAAGGCACTAAATGAACGTTTACTAAATGATCTCGTCTTACTCGTCCGGCTTATGCTGTTCGAGATGTCATAATATATATCCGGATCGTCATTGATCCAGTGATGATTAATAGGGATAAATCCCTGGAAGATCCCTTCATCGATGACGTGGAGCTTCGGCAGCCCCCCTTTTACATGATGTTTCCGGTTTTCCATCAGCACCTGAGCGGCTTCAAATTTTTCAGTGCTGATAATGGCTTCATGGCGCTTCTTATACAGATACTGATCGCGGTCCTGGCGGTTCTTCCGATGTTTGTGTTCATAAAGATCAGAAGTAAATGTCTTCCAGGTCAGTACATCCCCGCAATAGCGTTCGTTTCCCAAAATGTATCGGATTCCGCCTTCTGTCCATTTTGTATTACCTGTCTTTGTACTGCAGCCGATATCCGTCAGAAAATCTGCGATATTTCCTAATGACCACCCTGCTATATATGAATCAAAGATAAACCGGACGATCTCTGCTTCTTTCTCATTTACCACTAAAGGAGCATATTTTATAAATCTTCCTGTCACATCTCTGGCCCTGTCATAGCCCAAAAGCGCAGGGGTCAGCAGCTTCCCGTCCTTGAAACGCTGCGCAAGGGACCAGTTCATAGCTTCCCTTTTCTTTACTGACTCTTCCTGTGCAATCGTCGCTAAGAAAGACAGGATGAATTCTGTGTTCTCTGCAAGTGTATAAAGGTTATCAGTCTCAAAAAAGACACCAACCGGCGGGTTCAGACCTTTCAGCATCCGTACAAGTGAAATACAGTCGACAAGGTTTCTGGCAAAACGCGACACGCTTTTCGTGACGATAAGGTCGTATGTTCCTTTCCTGCATTCTTCGATCATCTCGTTAAAAGCAGTCCTGTTCTTTAGTGAAGTACCCGATATCCCTTCATCTGCGTAGATCTTTTTCAGGTCCCAGTTCGGATGATCCTGGGCGAGCTGACGGTAATGCTTCTGCTGAAGTTCATAGGATGACAGCTGTTCTTCACTATCTGTAGATACTCTGCAATAAGCACAGGCGCGGAACAGCCTGTCTTTTTCACTTGGATTTACTTTCGGTTTTGCAGGAATGAACATCTTCTGGCCAGGGTCATCTTTCTGATATACCTGTCTTAGCTGTTCTCTTGTGTCACTGCCCTGCATTCAGAAGTTCCTCCTTCACTCTCTTTGCATAGCTCCATATGCCAGTACCACTTCCACATCTTGCGATATGACCGAATCCCCAGTTCTGTCTTCGTTTCCTGTATGGTCTTCCTTCCGATATGGTACTTCTCGAAGATACTGAGCATCTCCGCTGCACTTTTATCTTCTTTTGATAGTTCCCGCCGGATCAGGATGGCAGCCAGTTCATGCTTGTTTTTAGGAAGCTCTTCTCCCTGTATTCGGTTTATATCAGGCAGCGGATTGTCTGGCACAGACAGCCACCGAAATCCTGTCCCCTGTCTGATCTCAAAACTGACATCACCACCATGAACGGCAAGGCTGTTTTTTATCTGATGTATGACGCGGATGTCTTCATCTGTTTTATCACGCTCCACGTGCAGGACGCTTCTGGCGGCCGCCACAACGTCAATACTCCCCAAGCCGCGGTATAGATCCCTGCTGCCCTCTTTTTTATTGAGATGCCCTATCAGCACAATCGCACAGTTATAGGCAGACGCCCACATATTTAAGCGCCTCATCAGCCTCCTGGAACGCGCCGCTGTATGCAGGTCCGCATCATTGCCGATATAGGCCTGTACTGGGTCGAGCACAACGAGCTTAGGATGAAAATCCATGATGACCTGGCGGATCCTCTCATCATCCAGTGTCAATCCGTCATGTACTTCTTCATCGATAAAAGCTACATTTTCACAATTGGCTCCGCATGCTTCCAGTCTTGGACGAATAGTATCCGCTGCGCCATCTTCTGAGCATTGATAAAGGACGCGGCAAGGGCATCCCACGGCTTTACCATCCGGTGTTTTCCCGCCGACAGAAAGCTCAGAGATGATGTGCAGCATCATTGTTGACTTGCCGTCCCCAGGATCACCCTGCAACAATGTGATCTTTCCAATGGCTATATACGGATACCAAAGCCACTGTACCGGGACAGCTTCCACATCACTATAT
>CACZSO010000141.1 GCA_902783795.1 uncultured Eubacteriales bacterium | reverse complement strand
TGATGCCAGATGTCCGGATGAAGGGCGGGTCTCTATTCATGGAGAGATCCTGGAAGAATTCTGAAAAGAAGACTGACAGAGGCCTCTAAAGTATGAATTGGATCTGATGGAAGGATATTGAACCAGGCCTGTGGTTGAATATAAAGGCACACTGTTTTAGCCTGAGACATATAGAAATGAGGAGGAGCTATGAGAGCTTACGAAAGACTGGTTGAGTATACTAAATTTCCGACAGCGTCGGATGAACATTCGCCGGCATGTCCCAGCACGCCGGCACAGACGGACTTCGCAGAAGCCCTGGTCCGGGAAATGAAGGCGCTGGGGATCGATGATGCGGTGATGGATGAGAACAGTTATGTCTATGGCACGATCCCGGCCAATATTCCTGACTGGCAGGGAACGGTCATAGGTTTTATCGCCCATATGGATGTGGTGGATGTGGTGCCTTGGGAGAATATCCGGCCACGGATCATAGAAGCATATACCGGCAAAGATATCCTGCTGAATGCAGATAAGAATATCATCATGTCTCCGGAGGATTATCCTGAACTGCTGAAATACACCGGCAAGGATCTGGTCGTGACAGATGGGACCACCCTGCTGGGAGCAGATGATAAGGCCGGCATCGCTGATATCCTGACTATGGCAGAATACTTTATGAGCCATCCGGAGGTGAAGCACGGGACTGTCAAGATCGCCTTCACGCCTGACGAGGAGATCGGCCGCGGCGCAGATCTGTTCAATGTTCCGTTCTTCGGTGCAGATTTCGCCTATACGGTGGACGGCGGGGCTTTTGGAGAAGTGGAATACGAAACCTTTAACGCTGCTTCCGCCGATATCCTGGTGACCGGCCGCAGTATCCACCCCGGTGCCGGAAAGGATAAACTGATCAATGCCGCCAGGATCGCGGCAGAACTGGACAGCCTGCTTCCGGAAGCCATGCGGCCTGAGCATACGGAAGGCCGGGAAGGCTTCTTCCATCTGACGGGCCTTTCCGGGAGTGAGGAAAAAGCGGAAGCTCATTATATTCTCCGTGATCATGACAGCGGGAAACTAGAAGAAAAGAAAGCCATAATGAGGGCAGCAGCAGACTTCTTAAAGGCAAAATATGGGGAAGAAACCGTGCAGCTGACCTTGACGGATGCCTATCGCAATATGGCGGAAATGGTGCTGCCGCATCGGCATCTGATCGATATTGCGGCTGAAGAAGTGAGGGCTTTGGGCGGAGAACCCCTGAGCCTGCCTGTGCGGGGCGGTACCGACGGAAGCCGCCTGTCCTTTATGGGCCTTCCCTGTCCGAACCTGGGAACCGGCGGCCACAACTGCCATGGAAGATTCGAATATGCCTGTGTCCAGGAAATGGACCTCACAGTAGAACTGCTGGTGAGGATCGCAGTGAGATACGCAGAAATAAAAAAATGAGGGGAATGCAGGCCATAAAATTCCATGTATAATGGAAGTTAAGAGAGAGAACGCAGAAAAGGAAGAGACTATGGTTAAACCTCAGATCTTAAGAACTGCCTATCCGCCGAAAGAGTGCCGTTTTGTGCCTGAAACAGAAGGATCACACATACTGGGCGGTTCCAGGCATTTAGTCGAGCCCATCGATCTGGACGCTTATGACTATGTGGAAGAAGAGTATATCGTCAAGGGGTATTCCAATATCTATCACTGGAATGATAATGAACGGTACCCCCATATCATTTTTTCTAATGCGCCTTACTGCACACGTATGATCGTGCGGAAGCCGCGGGATCCGGAAAAGTTCAGCGGCATCATCCACTGTGAACTGATGAACCCGAACTCCGGTTTTGACCGTTCCAATGCAGGCTGGGCACCGTGCCACGAGTATCTCATGTCGCGGGGTCACGGCAGCATCAGCTTTACCATCTCAGAAGTATCGATGAAGGGCTTGCGCCGTTTCGACCCTGATAGATATGGGGAACTGGCCTTTAAGAATCCCATCCCCCTGGAGCAGCGTATGCCGGCCTCTGTCTGGCTGGATGGAAATCCTATCGATGAAGAGACGGAAAATGGATTACAGTATGATTTTTACAGCCAGGTGGCAGCACTGATCAAGTCAGGCTGCGAGGATTCACCTTTCGCAGGATATGATTTCAAGAAGATCATGCTTCAAGGCACGACGGGCGGCGATCTTTCTGCCTACGTGGCTGCGGTGCATCCCATCACTAAACTCCCGGACGGCACCCCTTGCTATGATGGCTTCCTGATCTTTATGACCGGGGCGCCGGGCTTTTTGAATAATTCCCGTTATATGCTGGATCCCTTTGATTTCCGGGATCTGTATTACAGCGAGGTCCCCTTCATCCATCTGAATACCGTGGCGGATCTTTTGGGGGATACCATGCATCCTTCGTGGTCGACCATGTGGCATAGATACCAGCCAAACGAAGATGGCCGGTATCTTAGGCTGATCGAGATCGCCGGAGCCGGCATCGGCCGGAAGTTTACGGCTCCCTACGGCAACTGTAAGGAGGACCTGGAGAAAGCCGGTCCGCCGGAACGGCGGGGAGGTCCCGGACCGAGGCCGTTGATCGACGGCACGGGAAGGAATGATCAGGCAGGAAGGCCTGCACCGGTGAATGCCTCTCCGGAGATGCTGGAGTTTCCTGCGCACCTCATCATTTGTGCTATGATCGAAAATCTGGTCAAGTGGATGCTGACGGGAGAAGCCCCGGAGAAAGTGGATTGGATCGAGATGGAAGGTGAATATCCGGACATGACATTTGCAAGAGATGAATACGGTGTATTCAAAGGCGGCCTGAGAACGCCTTATGTGGATTGTCCTTTATATGTCACGAATTCCTCAGGCGTGATCACCCGCCGGCTATCTTGTGAGGAGCTTACGCGCCTGTACGGAAGCCGGGCGGGTTATGTGGCAAAGGTCACGGAATCAGTGGAACGTATGATCGCCCACGGACATCTGCTGCCCGAACATGCCCATTTTATGATCGATGAAGCGAGAGAGACTGAACTGCCTTTTGATGACTGATCCTGACCGGCAGCTTTGAGCAGAGCTGAAAAGAACCGGTCCGGATCTCTTACAGCGTCTCTTTTAAAGAGACGCTTTTTTCTTACCCTCAGCTCCTTAGGTATTCTTAGAAAAAGTTAAGATTCTGGCCATTCCAGGCCCTTTTTCGCCATTTCATTGCGCATGGTAGCATTGAAATATTCACGCTCAGCCTCGGACATCAGGTTCAGGTCTGTGGAAAGAGGGTAGCCGTTCAGGAAAAAGAAACTGGCGTTAACATCGATCCTTTGCGTTTCTTCGTTCCAAACCGCATCTACGGTAGCATAAGTATCTGCGGCCACGTAGTAGATAGCCGGCGACGGATTATACAGATCTCCCGGGTTCATGATCTCCCGGGTCACTTCACCGCCATCGGTGGTGATCCGCCAGCTTCTGGAATTTACCGTGGGGGACCCGGGATTTTCCGGATCCGGCCGGTATTTCACGCTGCGGTCCTGCATGTAGGCACCTAAAGGCAGATCCGGATCTTCCAGACAGATGACTTCCGGCGGCGTGATGCTCAGGACCTCGGTGGCATAGGTGACAGAATGATCCGGAGACCGGTCATCCTGGCCGAAAATATTCACATTGATGGAACATTCGGCAGGATCCACCCAGGCTTCCAGGACAATGTAGTCCGATGTATCATTAGACAGACAGAAATCTGAATGACCCACGGCATAGACCATAGCATCCAGTGACGGAGGTACGTAATAGACCAGCATGGAGTGGGAACGCCTGACATCGATCTTCAGCTCAGCAGCGAGGGCAGCATTATACAGGGTGGTGGTCACCTGACAGATGCCGCCGCCGATCTCATCCACATGACCGCCATCATTGATGGTCCCGGCGGGCAGATAGCCTTTTTCCGAAGTAACAGGCGAATATTCTTTCAGCGCAGACAGCATTTCCCCAGGGGCATACACACGTCCGTTCAGACTGTTGGCGGCCACGGTTACATTGACCTCCCGGTTAAACTGCACTTCTTCTGTAGGCTGGAAATAGTAGGTGGTACAGGATCCAAGTATGGTAAAATCTTCTA
Organism: uncultured Eubacteriales bacterium; assembly: GCA_902783795.1. GTDB lineage: Bacteria > Bacillota > Clostridia > Lachnospirales > Lachnospiraceae > UBA1267. Next base: position 6,546 of record CACZSO010000141.1, on the reverse strand, counting down.
CTCTTTCTGTGGTCAGGGTAGGAGATATAGGGACAGCTGCTGCCTCCACGTAATACCGGCCGGAATCATCCAGATTCCCGGAAAGGATATCCTGAGAGAGCTTGCTGAAAGCCTCACTGAAATCATAGGCAGTGCCATCGACGGAAGGAATAACTCTAAGCAGACCGCCCCGGTTAGTAAGACCGGCATTCAGGGGTTCTATCTGCCATTCCTCGTTCAGGGAGGTAAAGAAATCCTGGGCGGCTGCATCGTCGATGGAGACATTAATGGACAATGTTACGGGGGAAGCCTGATAATCTTTAGCTTTTTTATAGCGTTCGACCAATGGCCCGGTGAGCTCGGCATCCAGCAAGATCTTCTGGATCTCATTCAGATTCCAGGAGATGCCCAGATCACGGTAAGTGGCCACAAAAAGATGCTCTGAGGGAGAGGGCGCCTTCATGAGATAACGCGTATTCTTTATCCGGGACAGCGGTTTTTCCACCACATCGACTGCCTCTGTGACCGAAAGGCCGGAAAGAGACTTTCCGTCAAAAAATACATTAGAAGTAATGGTCCCGGCTTTAACATTCAGGACTTCAGAAAAACGGTTATCTGCATAGGTCTTATGACTGAAGACTCCTGTCCTGAGAAGCATAAGAAGAATGATGAAAATTGAAGATATATATAAAAAACTGAAGTTTTTTTTCAGCATAGTCTGATCTCGATTCCGGTAATTAATCTTGTCTCGTAAAACCCCGCTTCGTGTTCTCTGGGGGACTTGTACAAAGGCCAGATCCTCACATTCACGCAAGAAGGTTAGGAGGGTCTTTTGACACCGCTACCACATTATACCATACTCTCGCCAGAATGTGTAGGAGGTCTGAAGAAAATAAAGAAAAAGATGGAAGGGACGGGTTTTATGTCAGGAAATGAAGCCTGTTCCTGCTGAACATTGACTTTTAAGCTGTTTTCTGATATAAATAGCGGCATGTAACAGTAAAATCCCAAGGAGAAAGTTATATGAAACAGACATTACTTCGTAAATACGCCCGTCTGATAGCCAGGATCGGCGCCAATGTACAAAAGGGACAGGATGTCCTGATCACCTGTGGTCTGGACCAGCCCAGATTCATAGAGTTCCTGGTAGATGAATGCTACAAGGCCGGTGCACGGAAGGTCAAGGTAGAGTTCTATCATCAGCCCCTGGAAAAGCTGCATGTCCGCCATCAGACGGTTACCACCATGGCGAAGGTAGAGGAGTGGGAGAAAGCCCGTCTCCAGCATTATGTGGATTCGCTGCCCTGCCGCATTTATGTAGACTCTGATGATCCGGACGGACTGAAGGGCATTAACCAGATGAAGATAGCGAAGGCTCAGCAGAAGAGCTATCCCATCGTTAAACCTTATTATGACCAGATGGAAAACAAGTATCAGTGGTGTATCGCTTCTGTCCCGGGCGCAGCCTGGGCGAAGAAGCTTTTCCCCGGCCTGTCTAAGGGCCAGGCCATTGAAAAACTGTGGGAGGCCATCTTATTTACAGCTCGTGTCACCGATGACCCGGTGGCTGAATGGGAAAAGCATAATCAGGATCTGCAGGACCGCTGTGCATACCTTAACAGTTTAGGGATAGCAGAACTGCATTATAAGGGCGACAATGGTACGGACCTTACAGTGGGCATGATCCCCGAAGCCGAGTTTAAGGGCGGCGGAGACACCAGCCTGAAGGGCATTTTCTTCAACCCCAATATTCCCACAGAGGAATGCTTCATTTCTCCCATGCGCGGGAAGGCAGAAGGCATCGTCTATGCTACCAAGCCCCTTTCCTATAACGGAGAACTGATCGAGAACTTCTCTGTCCGCTTTGAAAATGGTAAGGCTGTGGAAGTTAAAGCCGAGAAGAATCAGGCGCTTTTAGAGCAGATGATCTCCATGGACGAAGGCGCTGCTTATTTAGGTGAATGCGCCCTGGTTCCGGTGAACTCCCCCATCTCCGAATCCGGTATGCTGTTCTATAATACCCTGTTCGATGAGAACGCTGCCTGCCATCTGGCACTGGGCGCCGGGTTCACGGACACCATCAAGGGCTTTGAGAATAAGACCATCGAAGAATGCCGTGAAATGGGGATCAATGACTCTATGGAGCATAATGATTTCATGATCGGCTATGAAGGACTGGACATCGATGCCATCACCCGTGACGGCAAAACTGTCCCCGTCTTCCGCCAGGGCAAGTGGGCATTCTGATCCCATATTCAGTGCAGGAAACAGTATAGATAAAGTGCAGGATCCCGTCAGAACGGCGGGATCCTGTTTTTTATTTCGGGGCCTTGTCACAGATGGTAAGATGGTCTCATGATTTTGTAAAAATGTACTTTCACATTGGAAAATAGTCCTGTATAATGGCTGTAAAGAAACTATCTTCAGTCAAGGAAAAACCATGAAAGTTTTTATCGTATATTGTCATCCGTCCGAGGATTCCTTTACCAGGCATATGCGGGATGCATTTATCAAAGGTGTAACGGATGTAGGGCATGAATATATCTTGTCAGACCTTTACAAAATGAACTTTAAAACGGATATGTCCGAGGAAGAATACCTGAGGGATGCCTATTACAGAAATAGCCCTGACCCTGCCGCCGATGTATTGGCGGAGCAGGAGAAAGTCAATGCATCGGATGCCATCGTGTTTATCTATCCGGTGTTCTGGACGGAAGCGCCTGCCAAACTGGTGGGCTGGTTCGACCGGGTATGGACCTACGGGTTTGCCTATGGCGAAAAGACCATGAAAACATTGGAAAAAGGCCTGGTCTTATGCTCGGCGGGGAACCCGCGGGAAAGACTGGAATCTTTGGGACTGCTGGACAGCATGAAAAAAGTGATGCTGGGAGACAGATTATTTAACCGTGTGAAAGAAGCCGACTTCATCGTTTTTGACAATACGTCGCGGGAATTCGGACTGCGTGAAGAAAACTGGGATCAGAACCTGGAAAAGATCTATGAACTAGGGAAAAACCTGTTTGCCGGGTTAAAGTGACGGGATTTTCAAGAAGGAGATAACCATATGAAACGTTGCAGAGCATATGCTCCATGCAGAGCCTGAGGAGTCTGTGTGGAGGAAAAATGATATTTCCTCAGGCTTTGCCCGGTATCAGAAAATGATAAGGAGCAAAGACCATGAAAAGGAAGAAAGAATTAAAGGATTTTTATCTGCTCTGGAGTACCCAGAGTCTGTCACAGCTGGGGAGCGCCATGACCAGTTTCGCGCTGACCCTGTGGCTGTATGAAAAGACGGGTTCAGCCCTCAGTACGGCAGCGCTGACCATCTGCACCTATGCACCTTATGTGGTGATGAGTATTATTGCCGGTGCCATTACCGACAAGTTCGATAAAAAGAAGACCATGCTGGTCTGCGATGTGCTGGCGGCTCTCAGTACGGTGCTGGTGCTGATCTTATACAAAACAGCACTGCTGCGGGTGTGGCATCTGTATGCCATCAATGCGGTCTCCGGCCTGATGAATACGGTCCAGGAGCCTGCCTCAGAGGTGGCCAATACATTGATCGTCCCGAAAGAATATTATCAGAAGACCAGCGGACTGCAGTCCCTGTCACGCTCGGTCATTTCCATCGGCAGTCCTTTGCTGGCATCTGCCCTGTACGGCCTGGCGGGCCTGGATGTGGTGGTCGTAACGGATCTGATCACCTTTTTCATAGCCTTCATCACATTGGCATTCTTTATCCGGATCCCGAAGGTAACAGCTGAGGCTGAACAGGAAGACTCGGTATTAGCCCTGGCAAAAGAGGGCTTACGTTTCCTGAAAAAGAACCCCTTGATCCTGCATGTGATCCTGTTTATGTCGGGGGTGAATCTGGTGGCTTCTTCTTTTGACGCGGTGCTTCCGGCTCTGGTGATTCCGCGCCAGGGCAACGGTGTCTTAGGCATCGTGACTTCCTGCTCCGGGATCGCTATGGCTTTCGGAAGCCTTATGGTGACGGTCATGCCCAAACCAAAGAACCGGGTCAGGGTCATCTATCTCACCATGCTGTTTGCCCTGGGGATCGAGAACTTTGTTCTGGCCTTTTCCAGAAGCCCTGTGATCTGGTGTATCGGTCAGATCATTGGCTGGATCCTGGTGCCTGTCATGGGGGCTAACCAGAACGTCATCATGCGGAATTCTATTCCTGTGGAACTGCAGGGAAGGGTGTATGCATGCAGAAATACCCTGCAGTTTTTCACCATCCCCATCGGTCTTACGCTGGGCGGGTTTATGGTGGATGAGATCTGCGAGCCTTTTATGGCTGTTCAGGAAGCGGGAGGTTTTTTGTGTATGCTTTTTGGCAGCGGGAAAGGTGCCGGGGCAGCCCTCATGATGTTTATCTTAGGCGTTGCAGGCATCGTGCTTTGCCTGGCCTATGGAAAGAAACTGAGCCAGTATGAGTATACGGAGGCGTAAGGATGATCCTCATCAGAAAAGCAGCTTTATCAGATGTACACCGGCTGCTGGAGATCTATGACTATTATGTCAGGTATACAGCCATTACATTCGACTATGAAACCCCATCGGCTGGAGAATTTGCGGCCAGGATGGAACATACCATGGAACAGTATCCTTATCTGGTGATCGAACAGGATGGAAGGGTGGAAGGCTACGCCTATGCCGGCATATTCAAAGACAGGGCTGCTTATGACCGGTCCTGCGAAACCACTATCTATATAGACCGCCAATGTCAGAGAAGCGGGCTGGGCAGAATGCTTTACGAGGCGCTGGAGAAGGAACTTAAAAAGCAGGGGATCCTTAACCTCTACGCCTGCATCGGATATCCTGAAAAGGAGGACGAATACCTGACCAGGAACAGTGCCGGATTTCATGAGCATCTGGGTTATGTAAAAGTCGGCGAATTTCACAAATGCGGCTATAAGTTCGGGCGTTGGTACGATATGATCTGGATGGAGAAGATGATCGGAGAGCACAGGCCCTGACCTTAGATATGACTGGAATCAGGCTGCCAGGAAAGGACCGGTAAGCCTGAAAACACTGAGGGAGAGGATAGAATGCCCACAGGAATTATGATCATAGGACCTTCGGGAGGCGGAAAGACCACTTTAGGAAAGACGCTTTCTAAGGTCCTGGACTATCCGTTTTTTGATGTAGACGAGTATATCTGGAGATTTGATACGCCGGAACTGTATACGGTGATGTACAGCCGGGAAGAGAAGATATCGCGGCTTAAAAGTGCTGTCGCGCCGTATGAGCATTTCGTGATGGCCGGGTCCATGAGTTCCTTTCATGAGGCTTTTGATGATTCGTTTGCCATGATGGTGTTCCTTTATACAGATCCGGACACACGGATCAAAAGAATATCGGAACGGGCTGTTCAGCGTTTCGGGGACAGAGTGCTGGAGGGCGGCGATATGTATGAGAGCAACCGTAAGTTTATGGAATCGAACCGGGACTACGAAAAAGATGGCTCGCCGAACTTGAAAGAACAGAGAAAATGGATGGACAGCCTTTCCTGTGTCAAACTAGAGCTGGACGGAGCGGACAGCGTGGAAGTGAACGCCAGACGGATCGCTGAAGTCTGGAAAGAACAGATGACAGAATAAGGAACACTATGAAAAAAGTACGGATAACCGTGAAGAAGATCGCCCGGTACGACGATCTGATGGAATTATACGAAAACCCCATCGAACATGCCTGTATGATGGAGCTCGGTCAGACCTTCATCTGCAATGGATGGGAACGCCCGGAAGGCTTCTGTGAAAGTGCATGGGAAACCGTGTCGCCCTTTGTCATGACATTGGCCCACGGCGGTGAGAATTTTTATGACGGGTGGATGAAAAATCCGAAGTCAGCCATGATCTCATGCAACGACGGCTTCCGGCCGGTGAGTTTCCTCCTGGAAACGATGAATGAGGATTCAGAATAGGAGCTTTATATGGAACCTCATGTGGAAAAGAAGGGCTTTGCCCAGATCAATATTGTAGTAGCAGACATTGAAACTGCGGCAGAAAAATGGGCAGCTGTCCTGGGCATCGAAAAGCCGGAGATACAGTTCCGCCATTTGGAAGGGAATGAGCAGTATACTTACAGAGGAAAGCCCATTTCATGTGATCTGAAAGTGGCCGATATCGATATGGGCGGCTTTGTGATCGAATTGCATCAGCCAATAGCCGGCGAGAGTTCTTTTAAGGAATTTCTGGAGAAGCACGGCAACGGCGTGCATCACATTGGCTTTGAAGTCGGAGACAAGCGGGATGCCATCATCCGTGCCCTGTCAGACGAAGGCTTTGACACGGACCGCACCCTGGGGATATACCCCGGCAGCAGCTGGACCATCGTGGACAGTGAAGACACCCTGGGGGCCAAGCTGAATATCAAACCCGTGCGCTGAAGCCGGATACAGAAAAACGGTGTTATCAGAAAAATGGAAAAAACGATAGATGAACTGCTCCAGTCACCGTACTGGATCATTGATATTCTGCCGAAGCAGGTACCCAAGGACAGCCCCGGGCAGTACTTTGCCGTGGAAGCTTATTTTCTTGAGGATAAACGGCTGGCAGAGAT
>CACZSO010000140.1 GCA_902783795.1 uncultured Eubacteriales bacterium | reverse complement strand
CTTTATTCCGCCCTTCCATCATCTGATCTTAAAGAGATATAAAACAAGCCTCCCGGATACTGTTTCCCGGGAGGCTTGTTTTATGTCAAAAGATCCATCTTAAAGTTCAGAAACATCCACGCGTTTTCCATCGCGCCAGATACGTTCCAGGTCATAGAAAAGACGGTCTTCGCGGTTGAAGATATGGATGATCACATCATTGTAGTCCATCAGGATCCAGGTCTTTGTCTGGTATCCTTCCATGGACCGGCGTTCAAATCCGGCCTTATACAGGACCTCATCCACACCATCGCATAAAGCCGAGACCTGGCGCTCATTATCCGCGGAAGCGATGATAAAATAGTCTGCGATCACAGAAACCTGTGAAATGTCCAGGACGGTAATATCCTGGGCCTTTTTCTCTTCCAGTGCCCCGCACGCCAGTTTAACCAGTTCTTTTACGTCGTTCATGCCTTTTCCCTTTCATCGATCAGTTTTCTGTAATACTCGTATACCGTCACTGTGTCCGGGTCTATTTCATTATTCCCGGAAGTCTCCAGATAGGCAAGCGTTCCTCTTAAGATCAATAATACCGCAAGATCCAGATCAAGAAAAGCAGTTTTTCTGATTTCTTCCAGATTATCTGCCCTGTCCCTGCCCGGTTCTATATAATCTGCCGTGAAAATGATCTTTTCAAGAAGTGTCATGTCTTCTTTCCCCACGGTATGGCAGGCGATGGCAGAAAGGATCTCCCTGTCTTTGATCCCGAATTTCTTCCTGGCAAGATAAGCCCCCATCTTCGCGTGCAGAAGACCGGTGTTCCTCTCTTCCACGTCCTTTACCGGGATTTCCCATTCCTCACAAAGCATGAGTCTGTCATCCCGGGGGATGGCTTTGGCGCAGTCATGAAGCAGTCCGGCCACATAAGCTCTTCCCAGGTCTTCTCCATAGCGCATGGCCAGACACTGGGCCGTCCACGCCACTCCCAGGGTGTGCTGGTAGCGCTCGTGGTCCAGTTCTTTTTTCAAGGTTTTCCGGATGTCACGGTATTCATCTGCATAAATCATAGGCATTCCCTTATCTGCGGCTGAAATCCCCGTTTCTGCGCGTTCTGCGTCATTTGGGGAGTATGATCTTCCTGTCTTCTTTATTTTTTGCAGGTTTATAAAAGATCATCTTTTTTCCGATGACCTGCACCACTTCGGCATGAGTACGGTCAGCCAGGAGTTCTGCGATCTCCCTGGGATCATCTGCACAATTTTTCAGGATCCCGATCTTGATCAGTTCCCGGGCTTCCAGCGCTTCCTTAACTGCCTCTGTCACACCGGGGGTCAGGCTTTCTTTCCCCACATTCATGATGGGGTCGATATTCATGGCCAGCCCTTTCAGGTAGGCTCTCTGTTTGCTCGTCATATTTTCTGCCTCTTTATTTATAATAATCAAATTGATGGCCGTACATCTTCACGGTATCGCCGTCCTGGATGCCCTGCGCCTCCAGCTCCTTCAGTATTCCTGTGTTTTTCAAGAAGGTCTGAAAAAACTGGAAGCCCTTTTCAGAGTCCAGATTCGTATAGCCCAGCATTTTCTCGATCCGGGGGCCTTCCACCACATACAGGTTTTCTTCCGGATGCTCCACCGTATAGGGAAGATCGCCATTAGCATCGATCTCATACACAAATTCCGGCTCATAGACGGTGATCTCCCGGGGCATTTCCTTTAAACGGCCGGCAATATAGCCTAACAGCTCCTTAGTTCCCTCGTGGGTAACTGCCGAGATGGTAAAGACTGGGGTATCCTCTGTTTCTACGGCTTTCCTGATCCGTTCCACAGGATCCTCTCCGTCCTCTTCTTTTACGATGGCATCACATTTGTTCAGGACGATGATCTGGGGCTTTTTCGCCAGCTCTTCTGAGTAATTCACCAGTTCCCGGTTCAGGATCTGTATGTCTTCCAGGGGATCCCTTCCTTCTGTGGAAGCGGCATCTACCACATGAAGCAGCAGCTTGCAGCGCTCTACATGCCGCAGAAACTCATGGCCCAGACCCAGACCTTCTGATGCCCCTTCGATGATACCGGGTATATCGGCCATGACAAATCCCTCGCCATCTCCCATATCCACGACACCCAGTACCGGGTTCAATGTCGTAAAATGATAGGCAGCGATCTTCGGACGTGCGTTAGAGACCGCGGAGATCAAGGTGGATTTCCCTACAGAAGGGAAGCCGATGAGTCCCACATCCGCAATAACTTTTAATTCCAGGCTGACCCACAGCTCTCTGCCCGGCTGACCGGGTTTTGCGTATTTAGGGATCTGCATGGTGGAGGTGGCATAATGCATATTGCCGATGCCGCCCTTGCCGCCGGAAAGGACGATGACTCTCTCGTTTTCACCGGACATATCGGCGATGACTTTTCCGCTTTCTTCATCACGGATGATGGTGCCTTCCGGGACTTTGATGACCAGGTCCTGTCCGTCTTTTCCGTGCATGCGGCGTTTGCCCCCCGGTTCACCGTCAGAGGCAGCATATTTACGCTGGTGTCTGAAATCTCCCAGCGTATTCAGGCCTTTATCGATCATGAAGATGATATCGCCGCCCCGGCCGCCGTCACCGCCGTCAGGACCGCCGTTAGCCACAAATTTTTCCCTGCGGAAAGACACATGGCCATCTCCGCCTTTTCCGGATTTTATATAGATCCTTGCCTGGTCTGCAAACATAACTGCCCCCGGATAAACAAAAAAGAGCCCCGTTGACCGCGGGGCTCACAACATACCTTATTCGTCTACGACTTCATAGACAGAGCACTGTTTCCTGTCTCTGCCCAGACGCTCAAAACGAACCACACCATCCTTTAAAGCGAACAGCGTATCATCGCCGCCGCGGCCCACATTAAGGCCGGGATGGATCTTCGTACCGCGCTGCTTATAAAGAATATTGCCGGCCTTTACGAACTGGCCGTCAGCTCTCTTCGCGCCCAGTCTCTTCGCTTCGGAATCACGGCCGTTCTTAGTGGAACCGACACCTTTTTTATGAGCGAATAACTGAAGATTCATTTTTAACATAATTATTCCTCCTCATACTGGATCTGAATAAACTTACCGTAGGATGCTTCCAGGCTTTTGACCCCTAAGGCAAAAGAATCAAGAAGAAGTCTTGACCGATCCGATACTGTCTTCAGCTTATAATGCATGAAGCCCTCTTCTTCATTTACCGCGAGATACAACGGTTCATCATCAGTAAATGTTTCGATGGAATTCACACAGTTCGTGGCCAGTGCTGATACCGCTGCACAGAGGATGTCTTCGTGCCCCGGGTTATATTCACTATGTCCTGAAACCTGAAAACCGTATGTCTTATGATCTGCATCCCGGAAAACAGTAACCTTCATTCTCTTATCAGGCATTAATGGATTCGATCTTTACCTGTGTATAAGCCTGTCTGTGGCCGGCTTTTTTGTGATAACCGGATTTTCTCTTGTACTTATACACGATGACTTTTTTGCCACGGCCATTACCCATAACAGATGCGGTCACTTTCGCGCCGTCAACCGTCGGATTACCGACCTTAAGGCTTCCGTCATTTACGGCCAGAACCTGATCAAAAGTGTATTCGCTTCCTTCCTCTGCTTCCAGCTTTTCCACTCTAATGATATCGCCTTCGCTGACCTTGTACTGCTTTCCGCCTGTTTCGATGATTGCGTACATGCTTAGGTCCTCCTTATCATTACTCGCCAGTTACGGTGGCTTTCGCACTTATGACCCCACTGAGCGGCATACCCGAATACTATACAAAAACACAAGGGTTTTGTCAAGCGTTTTTTAGAAATCCGAGCCATATTCTATCAGTTTTTTAAGCTTTCCCTCTTCTTCTCCGTATAATTCGTCACGATTGATCATAAACATAAAAGGATCATAGTCTTTTCCCCATGTTTCATAGAAAGTCTCCATGACAAATTCCGGCTTGCAGTTCGATACTGATCCTGTATCCAGCTGAAGGAATAGACCTTCCGGCCGCCGTTCTGCCCGGCGGATCTGCTGCTTAAGATCTACTTCCCTGAAACCTGTTTTCGTCTTTTTTACTGCCGGGATGCTGTCTTTTGAAAGAAAGGCTTCAAAAGCTTCATAAAAGCCTTCTTCTATTTTATGCCCTTCCCTGAAGGTCAATGTATAATCCGCTGCTGCCAGAAGACTCATGGCGTTTTTTGCATCATCAGGAAGAAGGCAGGCATCCAGAAGCCGCATCTCCTCCACATTGACATCATTCAGCATCTGTAAAAAAGTCTTTTTATCCGGCACGGAGTTCATATCGAAATCTACATATTCGCCGCTGGACGTCAGGCCCAGGCCTAAAGGCGTAGCGAAGGACATCTGCTGGTGGGGAGAAAAGCCTCCGGAATACCGGATATCGATACCGGCCCTTCGGTTCAGTTTCTGAAAAGTACGCATCACATCCAGATGGCCGATAAACTTGAGATTTCCCTGTTTCTGAAATTTAATCCTTATTTTCATAACAGACTCCTCCCGGATAACAGGCAGCACCGCAGCCGGAACAATGTTCCCGGCAGTTGGGGGTGGTAAGCCCCTGTTTTGCTTTCCGCCATTCCTTTAGCATAAAGCCCTTTGTGACACCGATATCGATAAAATCCCAGGGGAAGATTTCATCCTCTTCCCGCTCCCGGTAATTATAGAAATCAAAAGTGACACCGGTCTCTTCCATGGCCTGAAGCCACAGTTCATATTTCAGATGCTCGTTCCAGGCATCGTAGATACAGCCCTTTTCATAGGCTCTCAGGATGGTCTTCCCTACACGGCGGTCTCCCCGGGCCAGCAGTCCTTCCAGTTCCGTCTGATGATCATCATGATAATGATAGATCAGGGATTTCCGGTTCAGCTGTGACAATATGCCTTCTTTTACCAGTTTCGCTTTCCTGATAAACTCATCCGAAGACTGCATGGCCGCCCACTGGAAGGGAGTCATAGGCTTGGGGACGAAAAAGGAAGTGGAAGCCTGGATCTGGCATTTTCCCTGTCTCATTTCCTTAGGGACGGTCTCATAATAGACCCGGGCGATCTTATCAGCCAGAACGGGGATCGCAGAAACATCGTCATCCGTTTCCATAGGCTGGCCCAGCATGAAATAAAGCTTTACCTTATTCCAGCCGCCGGAGAAAGCCTGTCTGGCGCCTTCCAGGATCTCCTCTTCTGTGAGACCTTTGTTGATAATATCTCTTAACCGCTGGGAGCCGGCTTCCGGAGCGAAAGTCAGGGATGTTTTCTTGATATCCTGGATCCGGGACATCACATCCAGCGAAAAAGCATCGATACGCAAAGAAGGAATACCGATATTGATCTTCCGTTCTTCACAATAGGGGACCAGGAAATCCAGAAGATCTTTAAGCTCGGAATAATCTGACGAAGAAAGAGAGCCTAAATTGATCTCCTCATAACCGGTAGCTTCCAGCATGTCTTTGGCGGCCTGTTTTAAGAAATCAAGGTCACGGTTCCGCTGGGGGCGGTAGATCATGCCCGCCTGGCAGAAACGGCAGCCCCGGATGCAGCCCCGCATGACTTCCAGAGAAGCCCGGTCCATCATGCCCCGTTCATAAGGCACCAGAGGCCGATGAGGATAAGGAAGGTCTTTACGCATATCAGCGGCCTGCTTTTTTACCTTTTCCTTCGCATGAGGATTCACCGGCAGGAAAGATCCTATAGTCCCGTCCTCTTTATAAAAAGCCTCATAAAAGGCCGGGATATACAGGCCTTCGATATCTGCCAGGGCTTCCAGTGTCTGAAGCCGTGTCAGGCCTTGTTTCTTTGCCTTTTTTATTACTTCTATGACCTGATCGTACTGGGTCTCTGATTCACCGATATAGAATACATCGAAGAAATCAGCGATGGGTTCCGGATTATAAGCACAGGCCCCGCCGCCGAAAATAATAGGATCTTCCTCGGTACGGTCCTTTGAAAGCAGCGGGATCTGTGACAGGTCCAAAATCTGCAGTACATTGGTATAGCACATTTCATAGGACAATGTGATGAGCAGCAGGTCAAAATCCCTGACAGGACGCTGTGTCTCCACGGCAAACAGCGGGATCTTTTTCTCTCTTAAAACCTTATCCAGATCAAACCAGGGCGAATAGACCCGGTCACACATGGCCTCCGGGTTTTCGTTGAACTGCTCATAGATGATCTGCATCCCCAGGTTGGCAGTGCCGATCTCATACACATCCGGGAAGCAGAAAACAGCTTTCACCGGATACTCATCAAAGTCTTTATGATAGGCATTATATTCATTCCCCAAATACCTGGCCGGTTTTTCCACCGCCATCAGGATCTCATCGGAAAGTGCATTCTTTCTCATAGTTCTTACTCTTTTTTTAACTCGCGGATCTCTTCTTCCGTCAATAGCCGGCATTCCCCCGGCTCCATTCCTGAAAGCGTCAGGCTTCCGAAGGTTTCCCTGCGAAGATAAGTGACTTCACAGCCAATTTTGGCCATCATCCGTTTGACCTGGTGATATTTACCCTCGGTAATGGTCAGGAAACAGGAAGTATCTGACAGTTTTTCGTATACAGCGCCTGCCGTAGTAAAATCCTTGAAATTCATGGGGGCTTCCAGCAGTTCTCCGGCATCATCGGGAAGAGGCTGACCACATTCCACATAGTATTTCTTCGGTACGTGGAATTTAGGTCCTGCCAGCTTGTGGTTCAGCATGCCGTCGTTGGTGATCAGTAGCAGGCCTTCGGTATCTTCATCCAGACGCCCTACCGGGGACAGATCCTTCTTTACGGAAGGGATCAAAGACATGACCAGCGACTTTTCCGGATCAGACCGGGCAGTAAGATAACCGGCCGGTTTATACAAGATCCAGTATTCCAGGGAAGAGGCAGCTATAGTCTTTCCGTCACATATAACGATATCTGTATCATTCACATGCCGGCCCGGATCTTTAATGATCTCGCCATTAAGGACTACCTTGCCATTTCTGATGGTTTTTCTGCTGTTTTCCCGGCTCATCCCGGTATTTTCGGATAAATACTTATCCAGTCTCATCATCGCTAAAAACCCGCATAATAAAAGGCAGGCGGCGCGTAAGAAAAGCGCCGCCCAAGCTTAAGTGCTTAAATCAGATTACCGGTTTTCTTTCTTTGTAAGATCCCGGTTATAATCCTTGATGGAGAAGGAATAGCGGCCCATCTTATCCTTGCCTAAGCAGACCACATTGACCTTATCACCCAGTGTCAGAACATCTTCTACCCGGTTGATGCGCTCTTTCGCCACCTTTGAAATATGGACCATACCCTCTTTTCCAGGAGCAAATTCGATGAACGCGCCGAATTCGCGGATAGACACGACGGTACCGGAAAGCTTCTGGCCTTCGAAGAACTCCGTGGTGATGATCTCCACATAATTCTTTGCTTTTTCCATCATCTCCGGATCAGTACCGCAGATAGAAACTGTACCGTCATCAGTGATATCGATCTTCACGCCGGTCTCTTCAATGATCTTGTTGATGACCTTGCCCTGCTTGCCCACCACATCGCCGATCTTCTGAGGATCGATGGTAACGGTGATGATCTTGGGAGCATACTTGGACAGTTCTTTTCTGGGCTCTGCAATGGCATCCTTCATAACGCCGTCCATGATGAAAACGCGGGCTTCGCGGCAGCGCGCGATGGCACCTTCAATGATGGAACGGGTCAGGCCATGGATCTTGATGTCCATCTGGATGGCCGTGATACCCTTATGAGTACCGGTGACCTTGAAGTCCATATCGCCGAAGAAGTCTTCCAGACCCTGGATATCCGTAAGAAGCACGTATTCATCATCCGTATCACCGGTGACCAGACCGCAGGAAATGCCGCCGACCATAGCTTTGATAGGCACGCCGGCTGCCATTAAGGACATGCAGGAGGCACAGGTAGACGCCATGGAGGTAGAGCCGTTGGATTCAAAAGTCTCAGACACGCAGCGGATGGCATAGGGGAATTCTTCGGGGCTGGGAAGCACCGGAAGAAGGGCTCTTTCTGCCAGGGCGCCGTGGCCGATCTCTCTTCTGCCCGGTCCTCTCATCGGTCTGGTCTCACCAACGCTGTAGCCCGGGAAGTTATAGTGGTGGATATATCTCTTTT
>CACZSO010000139.1 GCA_902783795.1 uncultured Eubacteriales bacterium | reverse complement strand
TCTGGCACTTCTTCTTCGTTCATCTTCCAGGGCTGCATAGTGTTTTCTGGTTGTATTGACATCCGAATGCCCCAGCACATCCGCTACCAGATAGATATCACCGGTAGCCTGATAGAGGTTTGTGCCATAGGTGGAACGAAGCTTATGGGGTGTGATATTCTTAGTAGTGGTCACAGTACTTGTGTACTTTTTCACCAGGTTTTCCACAGCTCGGACGGTGATCCGTTTTTTCTGGGAGGAAAGGAAAAGAGCGTCTTCATGACCGGATTCCGGAATAATATCGTCCCGTTCTTCCAGATAATTTATCAGGGCCTGTTCCACCTCTTCACCGAAATAAACCGTCACTTCCTTACCGCCTTTCCGATGGATATCGATGCCGGAGTTCCGGAAATCCACGTCCTGCAGGTTCAGCCCCACACATTCCGATACTCGGATGCCGGTGCCCAGAAGAAGAGTCATGATAGCCAGATCCCGGACCTTCATCTTTTTGTGGAAATCCTGCTGTTTTTTGGTAAGCTGTGTCCCGCTTTCCACATGATCCAGAAGTTCTGCCACCTCACCGGCATCCAGTCTCACGATGTTCTTTTCATGAAGTTTTGGCATGGCTACCAGAGCCACAGGATCATAGGTGATGGCTTCTTTCATGTAGAAATATTTATAAAAGGTACGCAGGGAAGCCAGCTTCCTCTTAATAGAGGAGGTCTCATTCGTCCGCCGGGAAGACCGGGTGGAAGAGTAGACCTTCACATATTCCAGATATTCTTCGATGTCCACCGGCTTTAAGGATTCCAGATCACCGAAGGTGATGTCACGGATCTCTTTCTTTGATAAAAGAGGATTCGTCTCATGAAGAAAATGAAAGAAGACTCTCAGATCATAGGCATAGGCGATCCGGGTCCTGGAACTGGTCTGCGGTTCGATACCGCGGAAAAAGTCTCTGGTATAGGGAGGAAGATCTTTGATCATTTCCCGAAGTTTAAGGGTGTTCTGTATATCTACCTGTCTGTGATAGCTTTCCGGCATAGAAGGTCTCCTTTATTCTTTTCTTAGGTTTTTCCAGTCTTGGATATCCGATGCTTCGATGGCATGGAGCATTTTATCTTTAATATCCGGGAATTCCCTCTGGATCTTCAGCAGATACTGTTTCATGCTTTCCCTTTCTGTCAAGTGATCCATGGGGCAGGTGTTTTTTACCACAGGAAACTCATTTTCTTCGGCAAAATTCTCTAAGGCACCTTCGGACAGATAAAGCATGGGTCTTATGACAGAAAGTTTTTTATCTTCATAGACGGTCTTAGGGGAGAAAGTGTAGATCTGGCCCTTATAAGCCAGGGAAAGCATAAAGGTGGTGAGATAGTCGTCCTTGTGGTGTCCCAGGGCTAAAACCGTGCAATTTTCGCGTTCTGCGGCTTCTGCCAGGGCAGCCCGCCGCATATGACTGCAGAGAGAACAGGGATGAGGCTCTTTTCTGGCTTCGATGATGGCAGCGATCTGTGTTTTTTCCAGAAACCAGGGGATCTTTAGCTTCTCGCAGAAATCTCTGATGTCGGAAAAATCCATTCCCTGAAAACCGGCATCCACCGTAAAAGCTTTCACGGAAAAAGACACAGGATAAAATTCCTTCAAACGGTTAAGAGCATAAAGCAGCACCAGTGAATCCTTTCCGCCCGACAATCCTACGCCGATCACATCGCCTTCCTGGATCAGATCATATTTTTGAATGCACTGACGCATCAGTGACAGCAGTTTCTTTTCTTTCATGAAAACTATTATAGAGAGAGAAGAGGGAAAGGTCAAGTATTCGTTTTAAATTTTTTTAACGAATAGTTATAAGTCTTATTAATGCTAAAAAGGTTGCGTTTCAGGGTTGATTAACGTATAATAATCAAAGTTGTTAGATAAGAATTCTGAAAGGAGATCATCCTATGCTGCAGTTTCTGCTGCCGCTGATCTATCTGGCTTTTATCAGTCTGGGACTCCCGGATTCTCTGCTGGGTGCGGCCTGGCCGGTGATGCACGAAGACCTGTCGGTCCCTGTATCCTATGCGGGAGCCATATCCATGATCATAGCCCTGGGAACCGTCATATCCAGCCTCATGAGCGACCGCCTGACAAAGAGGCTGGGAGCCGGCAAAGTCACAGCTATCAGTGTAGGGACCACGGCCTTAGCCCTTTTGGGCTTTTCTGTTTCCCGTTCTTTCTGGCTTTTGTGCGTGCTGGCGGTTCCTTACGGGCTGGGTGCCGGATCTGTGGACGCGGCCCTGAATAATTATGTGGCACTGCATTACAAGAGCCGCCATATGAGCTGGCTCCACTGTATGTGGGGCGTAGGAGCTGTTCTCGGTCCTTATGTGATGAGCCGGGCGTTACTGGCTGGTACAGGCTGGCCGCAAGGTTACCGTATCATCGGTATTTTGCAGGTGGTCCTCACCGGTATATTGATCTTCAGCCTTCCTTTATGGAAGAAGCAGGAGAGCAGCAGGGGAGAAGTATCCCCGGACACTGAAAAACGTGTTCCGATCTCATTGAAAGAAGTACTGAAGATACCCGGAGCCAAAGAGATCATGATCTGCTTTTTCTGTTATTCCATCGTGGAACAGACAGCGAATCTCTGGGCCAGCAGTTATCTCACCTTTTATAAAGGCATCCATCCGGAGACAGCCGCGGCCTTTGCCTCCATGTTCTTTATAGGGATCACGGCTGGGCGCGGTATTTCCGGCTTTGTCACTATAAAGCTGAATGATACCCAGATGATCCGTCTGGGACTGGGGATCATAGCGCTGGGTCTTATCCTGATGTTCCTGCCGGGACCGCAGCTGCTTTCACTTTCAGGTCTTATTCTGATAGGTTTGGGCTGTGCGCCCATCTATCCCTGCATCATCCATTCTACCCCGGATCATTTCGGCGCGGACAGATCTCAGGCTGTGATAGGTGTTCAGATGGCCTGTGCTTATACGGGGACCTGTCTGATGCCGCCGCTGTTCGGCATTATCGCGGAAAAGATCTCCATCGGTCTCTTTCCCTTATATTTATTATTAGCTTTACTTATGATGGTACTGACCCATGAACGGCTGCTCAAGAAAACAGCGAGAAAGGAGAACGAATGAACCATAATTGTCTGAATGGCTTTTATGAAGAAGGTTATCATTATTATATGGAAATCTCTGACGGCGTGCTGACGGTTCGTGACTACGCACGGCGGATCATGCTGACTACAGATATTTCCTGGGATGAAGAAGCCCTGGAAAGAGAAGGAAAGACAGAGATCCGTCTATCCGACAATGTGCTTTCAAAGGATGTCCAGGGTGAGCCCATGACGATGATCAAAAAGCTGGTGTATGACCGGGACTGCCTGGAAATGGATTATTATTACACGATCATGGGAGAGTCTCATTATACGCTGAAACGGGTGGAACAGGGTCCCTTTGACCATATCCAGATCCTGGACGACGAATGGCTGCCGAAGCTGCAGGGCCAATGGGTCAATGGCATCGAGCCTTCCGAGATCCTGGAGATCAAAGATGACGAATTGAAGATCATGATCGATAACAGCATATTGGTTTCCGCAAAGATCCATGTTACGGCACAGAAATCCTATCCGAAGCTGATTCAGATCTGCGACAGTGATCTGACGAAGTTTGATTTCGGCCTTTATCAGTTTATCACCGTCGAACCTGATATGCTGACCACCAGAATGATCGTGATGGATGCCAGAGTACCATTGGAAGTCTTTATACGGCCGGAGAACGTCGGGAAGATAGAACTGCCGGCCAGCGTTCATGATCCTATAGTAAGTACCATGACTTTCAGAGGCGATATAGCGCCTTTGATTCCCGGGCCCGGGACCTTTGGCCCTCAGGATCCCTCTGTTTCTGATAAAGCTCCATTACCTCAGAAAGAATCAGAGTCTGAAGCATCGGGCTGGACATGTCCCGTATGCGGTGCCCATGGGAACACCGGAAAATTCTGTCCTGAATGCGGATCCCCCAGACCTTTATGATCAATTTGGTAAGATCCATAAAGAGAAGAATGCTGTGAGAAGATTTCAGAAAGATCCGGGTATATAGTTACACCGGATCTTTTTACAGACGATTACAGCATTCTGGATCACAGGAGATTTGCCAAAAGAGCCATCGACGGATCTTTAAAAAGTTTTACAGGAGAGGTTTATCTGTATAGGATCAGTCAGTTGATCTGAGATAAATCAAGAGAGAACCAAAAATAAATAAAAAATAACATTGCTGAGAGCAGAAAAGAAGATCAGAATACATTTGTGCTTTCCCTGTGGTTTTCCTGTGCTGCAGAGGAAAGTAAGTATATTTAAAATGCAGGTATCTGTGGATAAAGAAGATATAAGAAAACAGCGGATAAATCG
>CACZSO010000138.1 GCA_902783795.1 uncultured Eubacteriales bacterium | reverse complement strand
CCGGTCAAGCTTGATCTGAAAGCCGGCCAGCCGGGATGTTTCCTCCAGCCGGTCAAAATGTTTCGTGAGCCGCAGGACCCCGAAACGCTCATAAGTGCGGAAGGTCGTGTATGCACCAAGCGGAGTAAATCCGGATGTTTCCGCAATCGTTTTTGTTCCATGAAACAACGGGACCGCTCCGCCGCCCTCAATTCTCCAAAAGTTTGTCTCATTCATTCCGCTTCATCTCCTCGATCGTATCAATATCCCGCAGCACCCCGGGATCATCTGTATCCAGCGTCCTGTACCCGACCGCTTCCAAAAGCCGTTTTCCGCCGGTGTCGCCCGAAGTCAGCTCCAGCAGCAGCGGATAGCGGTACGCGGGGACTACGATCGGATTCCCCCGTTTTCCCTGATAAAACGGCACGATCACGTCTCCCGGGTTCGCCGCTGACGCGGCGAGCAGATCCCGAAGCGTCCCGGATTTGAGGAAGGGCTGATCGCCGAGCATCAGGCAGGCCCGCTCCGATGTTTCCGAAACGGCGCGGAGCCCCGCGGAAAGGGATGTGGACTGGCCCTTTTCCCATTCCGGATTTTCAATGATCCGCACCGGATAATCCAGCAGTACGCTCCGCATTTCATCCGCGTGACAGCCGATCACGACAAGAACCTCATCAAATCCCGCATTCAATACAGGTTGAAGAGTCCGAATGATCATCGGCTGCCCATCGATCTCCGACAATAATTTGTATTGATCCGAGTGAAACCGGCTGCCTTTTCCGGCCGCCTGGATCACTGCCGCATTACCATTCATAATTCACCGAAAGCTGTTTCCCGATACCGGCAATCTGGATCAGAATCCCTGAAAGCCGATCCATTTTATAATTTCAACACCGCGGGGATCTCATCCCACCCTTCGGGCATCTCCTCCGCTTCCTCGAAGCCGAAAGACCGATACAGTTTTCTCGCGGTTTCATTTTCCGGTTCATAGGAAAGCCGGCAGTATTCCGCTTCTCCGCACGGCCATGTCCTGATAAAATCAAGCGCGAGCTTCATTGCAGCCCTGCCATAGCCTTTATTCTGATGGTTTTTATCGATCATAAAGCGCCATATCAGATAATTGTTTGTGAGCAAAGGGTATTTCTCCCTGTCAGCCTCTTCATCCGTGATGTCATATCCGATCATCAGAAATCCGACAGGCGTTTCTCCGTCATAGATTCCGAAAGGCTGAGCGTATCTCCCCTCAGAAATATTGGCGCAGGCTTCGTCATATTTGTCAAGGCCGTCTTCAAGACAGGCTCTCTTTCGGCCAAACGTATTCCCGCCGATGAGGCAGAGGCGGAACTTATTTATCTGTATCCGGAGTGATAACAGGTTTTCCGTCTTTATCGAGAAGAGGAGTCAATCCGCCTGAATAACCGCTCTTATGAAATATGTAATTTACACCTGTTTCTTTATCTACCCAGATCTCGGTAACAGTCAGTGATCCCTGGGAATAAACCTTTTCAAATCTTTCACTTTCAGCCATTTCATTTACCTCCACAAATTCAGATTTTGCAAGATCCCGATATATATGAATTTGCCGGTCTTATCAGTTCACAATCACGTTTTTGCTTCGTTCCAGCTGATCTGCCAGCTTCTGAAAGAAAATAATATAGAAATCAAGTCTTGATTTCCACAACTCATCAGCTGTTTTTGTGCTGAACGGTATTCCTCTTAATTCACGCAATCTGAAAAGTCTTTTCTCAAGATATTCTTTTTTCTCTTCATGGCTCATCTTCAGGAATGAATCACGATTTAACGCTTCGTGAATGCGGAAAGCATCAAAACGATCAATATTGTCCGCATCACCCACCGAAAGAGCGAATGGTGTGTTTTCGCCCGGAAAATCAGCTTTTTCATCTACATGAACAGCGATGCCATAGCAGATATCGCTGATACGATTTTCAGGAAGATCCAGTCCTTTCAGAAACGGCCGGGCAATCTGCGCCGAACGTCTTCCATGCTCCTTCCATCCGTCTTCTCCAAACTCCTCGCAGTAAGCGACATCATGCAGAAGACAGGCGATGACCATCTCTGTTTCGTCAAATCCTTCTTTTACAGCGATCTCGCGGCCGATGTTTGCTACACGGTAAGTATGTTCTATTCTGTAAGCCTTTGCTTCCGGGTGTTCTTTCAGAAATACACTGTCCGCAAATTTCTGCTTCAGAAACTCTTCTGTCTTTTTGATCAATTCAAGATTAATCATTCCGTACCTCTGCAAACTCCGGTTTGTTTCCGTGAATTGCCGCGTTATCCGGTCTTCTCCATATGCCTTTACCGAGGTTCATAATTCACCATGATATGCCGGTCTGCCTGTTCGGCTTTCCGGCAAAGAAGGCCGGCTGTTTCAAATAACTGCATCCGGAGAACCGGTTCATTATATTCAGATGCAGCAGCTAAAACTCATACCTTCTGCCATGCGAGAGCAATATCCCGTCTGTTAATCTGATGCACAGGATAACTGTGTTTTCATCGGAAAAATCATTATGTCCGTTGTCGATCCACTCAGCGAAAACCTCTCTCAGTCTTTCCTCTGTCTGCTTATTCTCCGGCTTTCTAAAATAACCCGGGGTTGTTCCTGTCCCATGTGCTGAAAACCATTCTCCGGCAGTTGCTGCTTTAGGATTACTGCAAATCTGCCTCATTTTGTTTGAAAGTGCGTGGGTAATTACATAAAAACATTCATCCTCATAATATGCATTCACACAACGGACATACGGGATTCCTTTTTCTTCTGTTGCCAAAGCGATTACGCTGTCTTTTCCCAAACGCTCTCTCATTATCAGCTCCGCTTCCGCACTTAATCTTTTCATGTTCCGGCTCCGATTCTTTTGATTATCAGTACTGTTCCGGATGACCTGCAGCTTTCGGCTCATACGGCACTGAAATAAAGTCCTTCTTTTGGCGGTGCATGAGGCATACGATCCCGGAGATAACCGGACTCACCGGCACCGGCACGACATAAACAAAACAGCGGCATTGAACTCAATGCCGCTGTTTATTATAAGCCTTTTTGCTTATGCTTCGTAGGCTTTGATCAGATCCTTCAATTGTTCATCGGGGAT
>CACZSO010000137.1 GCA_902783795.1 uncultured Eubacteriales bacterium | reverse complement strand
GCTGATCACGACCTCATACCGTTCTGTTTCGGGAATGGTATATTTTATCAGGACAGAACTGGTAGATACGTTGTAATACCAGCCTTCTTCACCCTCATCAAAGGCCGGCCGGTAAAGACACCGCGTAAGAGCTTTTCCACCCACATAGACATTGTAGGGCGCTTTTTCAGGAAAGACCACATCCAGCAGCATTTTTCTGACCGCGTTCTGATAATTTCCTGTATTTGTAAAACCGACCTTGACTGCTCTTTCTTCTTCCTTCATTTCGATCAATGTTTTTAAGAAACAGCCAGATTCGCAGGCATTCGATACCCCATCGTCGTCATAAAGGGTAAAAGACGCTTCCTTATCCGGCACCAGCAAAAGACGCAGCTTTTCATAGGGATCTGTCATTCTGACAGGCCTGTCCTCAGGAAGTTCCTCCCGAAGCGGCAGGATGGCACCGGAAACCAGGAATAAAGGAATGGAATCCAGATCCACGGTTACATCAATGGTCGTGCCGCCTGAGTATTTCTCCCGGGTCCTGAAGTCATAATAATCAGCCCCCTCCGGCAGCCGGATCCTGCGGATCTTCTGACCCTTCTCAAGAACATTGGCCACCAGAAGCGATTCTCCCAGCATAAACTCAGAACTGTTGTTCCAGACTTCTTTATCCTCCTGGAAAGAAAGCAGCAACGGCTGCATATAAGGAAGCCCCTCTTCATGAGCCCGGTACATCAAAGAATATAAATATGGTCCTAATTCATAACGGAACCGGATAGCTTTCTGTATCTTATCTTTGATACCCGCATACATCCAGGGTTCTGTCACCGTATTGTCCGAATTTGCCGAATGGATGGAAAACCGCGGCATAAAGATGCCGTGCTGCACCCACCTTAAAAACAGCTCTTCTTCCGGATGAGGACCGGAAAAACCGCCCACATCCGAGCCTGTATTTGCCATTCCGGAAAGACCCATATTCAGCATGGTGGAAAGATTATGCCGAAGGGATTTCCATGACGTAGAATTATCCCCGGTCCAGACCTGGGCATAATGCTGGATGCCCGCATGGCCGGCCCGGCAGACAGAATAAGGCCTGACTGAAGGATCATACTCCTTCGTAGCTTCATTGGAAAGCAGGCACATAAGATTCGCCATGACAGATTTAAGATTACCCAATGTCCCGCCTTTTCCTTCAAAAAAGACCGGGCAGTCCAGATCCGCAATGCTGTCATATTCGCAGTTGTCATTCCATATGGAACGGCAGCCGTAGGCAAACAAATGCTTTTTCAAAAGCTCTTTCCACGCTTCCCTGGTCTCTTTTTTCGTAAGATCCACCTGGACCCCGGGGCCGCCCCACCAGGCACCTGCCGCATCTTTTTCAGGATCCTCAGCATCTTTGACGAACATATCATTTTCTGACATCTCTTTAAACAAAGGATGGACCAGCAGGATCCCGGGCTTTACATTGGCAGATACCAGGAGGCCTCGCGCTTCCATAGATGAAAACCAGGCTTCAGGATCCGGAAACCGGTCCTTATTCCAGGTAAAGACACAGCGTTTGATCCCTTCTTCTGTCTCCACGGAACAGTAGCCGGAAGACAGATGGAAGCCATCCATGGGGATACCTTCCTGATCCGCCAGATCCGCAAATGCCAGGATCCCCTGGTCACAATCCTTCGGAAGCTCTGCATAATACATGGAAGAGCCCAGATATCCCAAAGCCTGCCTGGGTAAAAGCGCCGGTTTCCCGGTGAGGTCCGTATACCGTCTGATCACGTCTTTGACGGAAGGACCGGCTATAAGGAACAGATCCACATCCCCTGCATCCGCAGAAAAAGTAGCATTCCTGTGCCGGTAATTGCTTAAGGATCTCCCCATATCAAAGGCTGCAAAAGAGGTGGTATGGTAAAAATAACCCGCAGCCTGTTTCGTTTTTCCAGAAAGACGGATGAAAAATGGCACATGTTTGTACATCCCGTCCGTCTTTTCCGGATCATAACCTATAGAATCCCCGGCGGTCAGGCGCAAATACTCCCCGGCCTTATCCAGGGGACCGGTCTTCTCTCCGAAACCGTAAAAATGATCTTCCGGATCTATGGAAAAGCTGTGGATCCTGCGGCGGTTTGAGTCTTCTCTGAAACTGATCTCCGGCAGATCCTCATGGATCAAAATCCCGTTCTGATCATAGACAGACAGGTAGAACGGTTCCTTATGGATCACCACTTTCAGCCTTTTCCCCTGGAGGATGCCGGCAATGTTATCTTCCGTTCCCGGCAGGAATTCCGCTTTGGCGGCCGTCACTCTTTTTCTTTCTCCTTTAAAAAGTTCATCCGTCCGGCTTTCCCAGGCAGTCAAAAGCAGCGAATAACTGGCTTCGTCGAAATCTCCGTCAAAACCTGCCCGGATCCTTAATATATCGTCCGTCATGAACCACAGCCGCAATGGTACGGCATTCGTCCGGATCTCAAAAACTTCTCCACAGGAAAGTACTTCCTCAGCGCGTTTTATGATTCTCATAGTCTTTTATTTCCCTAATCTTTCAAACATTCTGACTTTATAGGCTTCTACTCCCGGCTGGTCAAAGGGGTTTACCCCCATGATGCTGCAGGAGAGATAACAGGCAAACTGGAAAAAGTAGAAAAGCTGGCCGAAATGATAGGCATCCAGACAATCGATCGAGATCCGGCCCACTGGGAATTTAGCTGCGTGAGCTTCCATGGTAGCCTCCAGAGCTGCGCGATTTATGTCAAAGAAGTCTTTCCCATTCAGATAGTCAAAACCGTCGAAAACATCGTCCGCCTCGATCACCAGGGAGTCCTTCTGAACTTCCGCCGTGACAAAGGTCTCGAACATCATATCTTCTCCATCCTGGATATATTGACCGATAGAGTGAAGCTGTTCTGAGAATTCGCCGGTCACCGGGAAGATGCCTTTTCCATCTTTGCCCTCGCTTTCAGCAAAAAGCTGCGTCCACCAGTAATAAAAGTACCGAAGCTGCGGCTCAAAAGAGGACAGCATCTCTATCTTATGACCATGCCGGTAATTCAGGTTCCTGAAAGCCGCGTATTCATAGGCCGGGTTCTCTGAAGGCCCGGCTTTTCTAACCAGGGCTTCCATATCAGAAGCACCCTTTACCAAGGCCCGGATATCGATGCCGGCCACTGCCATAGGAAGAAGTCCCACATTTGACATGGCTGTAAAACGGCCGCCGATATCCTCCGGGAATTCCAGGAAAGTATAGCCCTGTTCCATAGACAGCTTTTCAAAAGCACTGCCCTTCGTTCCGGTCGTAATGATATGCCGATAGGCCTGGTCCCCGTATTTCTCTTTCAGTGCCTTTCGTAAGATCCGGAAGGAGGAACCTGGTTCCAGCGTTTCGAAATTCTTTGCGATGCAGTCTATATAAAACTCTTTTCCCTTAAGGCTTTCCAGCATCTGGTTCAGGGCATGGGGCGACAATGTATTTCCGGCATAGATGATCTCCGGCGCGCCATCGCTTTTCAGTGCTTCGATCACCGACCGGGCCGCATTATTCGACCCGCCGACACCGATGAGCACAAAAGCATCTGCTTCTTTCCTCACGGTTTCCGCGATCTCTTCCAGGCGGGACAAATGCGCATCGTCTGCCCATTCCTGTGTATCGATCCATCCGGAAGAATCCTGATAGACGGCTTCTTTTTTCTGGGCTTTAATCAGGGCCTCCGCTTCGTTTTCTTTGATCTGTTCCAACTCCTGCCGCCAGTCTTCACAAAGGCCTGTCACAGAAAAGCTAAACATTTTATCCTCCTTCTCAATACTTTAGTTCCTGATATGTTTCCAGTTTCATTATACCTGAAGCCCGCAGTTTTTCAATTCAAAATCACAAATAAACTGATTTTTCACTGATTTATTTTGTTAGAGAATTTTTGCCGGACGCCTGACCTGTCTTGATCTGCAAAAGAAAATACAGCTTTATGCAAGTCCATAGGTCCGGATCCGCAGACATTACACTTTCATATATCTTGATGATCCGGCATATCGATACAAAAAATTTTATTCTACCAGTATTCGATAATCAGCCTCTTGCGCTCATCAGAACTTTACTTTACAATTGAAAACACAGAGGAGGAATAAAGGATGAATGACTACGAATTTGGGAATTACATCTATGAGTTAAGAAAACAGGCCGGCCTTTCCCAGTCCGAACTTGCAGAAAAGATCGGGGTCAGTAATAAGGCTGTCTCCAAATGGGAAGTCGGCAAAGCAAAGCCCGGTACTGAAAGCATCCGGAAACTGGCTGCCTTATTTCAGGTCAGTGTGGAAGAATTGCTGAAAAAAAGAGAAGGAAAAAAAGAGGCGTCCATAACAAAGATCGTGCTTACCGGCGGGCCTTGTGCCGGCAAGACTACCGCCCTTAGCTGGATGCAGAACGCTTTTACGAGGCTGGGCTATACCGTACTCTTCGTTCCGGAAACAGCCACTGAACTGATCAACGGCGGCATCAGCCCAGTCACTTGTGGATCCAACGGAGACTTTCAGAAATGCCTCTTAAGACTGCAGCTGGATAAAGAAAATGTTTTCCTGCAGGCTGCTAAGACCATGGATGCAGAAAAGATATTGATCGTCTGTGACCGGGGTGCCCTTGATAACAAGGCCTACATGGACAGTCTGGAATTCGCTCAGGCACTCGCTTCTCTCAATACCAATGAGATCGCGCTCCGTGATAACTACGATGCCGTTTTCCATCTGGTGACAGCCGCGAAGGGTGCGGAGAAATATTATACCACAGCCAATAATACTGCCAGAACGGAAACCGTCGAGGAGGCTTCGGCCCTGGATGATAAGCTGATAGCCGCCTGGACCGGACATCCGCACCTTCGTATCATTGACAACTCCACAGAGTTTGAGGACAAGTTAAAACGCCTGATCGCAGAGATCTCTTCCTTCTTAGGGGAGCCGGAGCCCTATGAGATCGAACGGAAATTCCTTATCGAATATCCGGATATCAAATGGCTTCTGTCCCATCCTCATTGTCAGCGGGTCGAGATCATCCAGACTTATCTGAAATCTGATCCTGATGAAGAAGTCCGGGTCCGGCAGCGGGGAAGCGACGGTCATTACATCTATTACCAGACCATAAAACGTTCTGTCAGCGCCATGAAACGGGTGGAAGTCGAGCAGCGGCTGTCTGAGAGTGAATATCTCCGTCTCCTGATGAATGCGGATACTGCCCGGCGGCAGATCCGGAAAGACCGGTATTGTCTTACTTATGAAAATCAGTATTTTGAGATCGATGTCTACCCCTTCTGGGATGACCGGGCCATAGCTGAGATCGAACTCACCCATGAAGATACAGAGATAAAATTCCCGAAGGAGATCAAGGTGATCCGGGAAGTGACCGATGATGACAATTATAAAAATGCTTCTTTAGCCAAAATTTAAAGGAGAAAAAATCATGCCAAAAGACAAAGCACTGACATCCGTCAACAATACTTCTTACAAAAGTGTCCGGTGGATCACCGTCACTGCCATCGGTATTGCCCTTTTTGTGGTATTGACCCTGTGTCTGCAGGTTCCGGTATTTGAAAACTACTATCT
>CACZSO010000136.1 GCA_902783795.1 uncultured Eubacteriales bacterium | reverse complement strand
TACAAAGACCGGAGATGATATTATTCTCTCTGCCGGGAGAACGGAATCCGGAGCGCCTTATCTGCAGGTGCAGGATACCGGTGTAGGCATAGCGGAATCCGAGATCCCCCATATCTTTGAGCGCTTCTACCGATCAGACGAAGTGCGTTCCAGCGCCGGCACCGGCCTGGGGCTGTCCATCGCCAAATGGATCATCGACAAGCATAACGGACACTTTGAGGTCCTTGCCCGGCCTTCGCTCGGCACCCGGATTCGGATCGTCATAGGATAAGACAAAATGGAAGGACGGTTCCTACAGTTCATTTCTTCGCAAATGGGCTTCAGGAACCGCCCTTCTTTCATTTTGTGTGGTATAATAGAGGGGTCAGACCCCATTACAGAATTTTTACATACAATTAACATTTCTGTAATGGGGTCTGACCCCAAAAGCATATGAAGGAGGGTTGAGATGAGAGAATGGACTAGAGAGGAGCGCTACCAGGTGCTCGAGAGCCCTGAGCAGATCCGCGGCCTGCATGAGGCCATCCGTAAGTCTGCCTGGCGGCAGACCTATCATGTACAGCCGGTGACCGGGCTGTCCAGCGACCCCAACGGGTTCGCGTTCCATAAAGGCGTGTGGCATCTGTTTTACCAGTGGTGTCCCTGGGGTGCCGTGCATGGGCTGAAATACTGGTATCATGTGACCAGTCCGGATCTGGTGCACTGGAAGAATGAGGGCGTAGGCCTCGCGCCGGACACTTATTATGATAACCGCGGCACACACTCCGGTTCCGCCATCTCCGACGGGGAGGACCTTTATTTCTTCTACACCGGCAACCACCGGGATGAGGACTGGACGAGAACGCCCTACACCTGCGCTGCGAAACTTGGCGCTGACGGAAAGCCCGTGAAAAGAGAAAAGCCTCTCTTCGGCCCCCGGGAGGACTATGCAGAGCACCAGCGTGATCCCAAAATCGTCTGGAATGCCAAGAAGCAACGTTACTATATCTTTATCGGGGCCCAGACCCTGGACGGCAGGGGAACCGTACAGATCTATTCCTCCAAAGAACTCTTTGAAGGATGGACTTTTGAGGGCCAGCTGCATCTTGTGGGCTATGAAAGCTTTGGCGGCATGTGGGAATGCCCTTATATCGTGAGCATCGGGGATAAAGACCTGCTGATCTTCTCCCCCCAGTACACGAAACTGCCGGGAAGAGGCGAAAGCACCAATCACAACGTCTATTTCATCGGAAAGATGGACTACGATACCCTGACCTTCACACCGGAAGGCGGCTACCACCACCTGGACCACGGTTTTGACTTCTATGCAGCCCAGGGCGCGGCCAACGTCGGCGATCCGGATAAAGCCATCCTCATCGCCTGGATCGGCCTTCCCGACA
Organism: uncultured Eubacteriales bacterium; assembly: GCA_902783795.1. Taxonomy (GTDB): domain Bacteria; phylum Bacillota; class Clostridia; order Lachnospirales; family Lachnospiraceae; genus UBA1267. Next base: position 973 of record CACZSO010000136.1, on the reverse strand, counting down.
ACCATTATCCCAGCGCCGAGGAAGACTGGGAGGGAAGCATGAGCCTGCCCAGGGAACTGACCATCCGGGACGGCCATCTTTTCCAATATCCCGTCCCCGGCGTAAAGGAACTGCGCGCAGAAGAACTCCCGGCGGGAAATCCGTCAACGGACGGTCAGCTTGTAAAAGGCACTCTGCCCAAAGCCGGCGAAATGCAGATTCTCTGCGGAGGCGGTGATCTCAAGCTTCATCTTTTCGAGGATGCAGACGGCAAAGGCGCCCTTGAGATCTCCTATGATGACAAGGCAAAGGTTCTCACGGTAGATAAAAGCGGCATGAAACATCGTTTTAATGAATCCGTCGGTGAGCGCCTTGAGATGCCGCTTCTTACGCCCCTGAAAAAACTGGATCTCTTTATTGATCACTCCTCCGTTGAGCTCTTCGCCAACGACGGAGAAGAAACCTTCACCTCCCACGTCTATCCCGAAGCGGAAGATACCGGGTATACCCTGGAGGGAACTGCGCAGGTGAAGCTGTGGCGCTATAACGCATCCGTAAAAGATGATTTTGCTGTCTGAGAAGGAGCATGCTCATGAAAAAAGTATTCGCAAGTGATTTTGACGGTACGCTCTATTTCTATAAGGCGGAGGAGAGCCGCAAGCTCCCGCCGGAAAATGTGGAAAAGGTGAAGGAATATCAAGCAGCAGGTCATCTGTTCGGCCTGTGTACCGGCCGGCAGGTGGGCGGCCTTACCCCCTTTATCGGAGGCATCATCGAGCCGGATTTTTACATCACCAGCAGCGGCGCCAACATTGTGGACAGCCAGATGAACCCGATCCTCAAACGCGGGGTTGACAGGCAGGTCGCCGACGCTTTGGTCCGGGAGATGAACCCGAAGGGCTATCGCCTGACCCTGGACGTGGAGGGAGACATCTGCGTTTTCGCCAAAATGGACTATCCCGGCAAATACTATGTGATCACCGGTGTGGACGAT
>CACZSO010000135.1 GCA_902783795.1 uncultured Eubacteriales bacterium | reverse complement strand
TGTGTTTTCCCCGGCCAATAAATATTATAATTAAAATCTGATCCCTGCCCGGGTTTCTTAAGGACACCAAATATCCACGCAGTGCCGCTGACTATGTAATCTTCTTCGATCTCGTCCTCGCAGGCAGCGTACACCAGGAGGGTCATATCAAATGTTTCTACAGCAAGGAAATAGTCTGGTGCTTTCCCATCCGGCTCAGGGTTCTTATCTGCATACAGCACCTTGCCGCTGAATATGATCCAGGGTGACTGTTTAAAGGTATCATTGGCTTCGGGATCAACCGGAAATGTGCCGCTGGGGATCAGGGCTTTGGCTGCCAGTTTATTTTCACTGGTGTTATAATATGCCTCTTCCGTAGTATAAGCTTTTAAATCTCTGCTGACTCCATAAACATCTGTTTCACAGGGATCGCCCTCGCGCAGGGAAAAGTCCGACTCCGGTTCCATAAAAATGTTCACCGGGATCTGCTCCTCGAATGTCTCGACTCTGGCCATATGCCCCGATCCACGGTTATCCTCATACTCTGTGCAGCTATGATACGTAAATGCTGTCGTAAAGTTCAACTTCTTCCCTCCTTTGACCAAAAATCTTCTTCCCGATGGGTCGCCGGGATAGTCTTCCCGGACAATATGACTGTCATTCTTCTTGCTTCACGCCACGAAGTGATCATCCAGGCTTTCATACTGGGGGGAGCTATTTCCTCGTTAATCATAGCTTTTGCTTCATCAAAGCTTAGCGCACCATAAGCCTGCATGAACTCTTCGACGGTCGGGAACTGTTTTCTGATCCCTTCTCATCTCTTGCGTGATCATTATATCCTATTTCAGCCGGCTTGTGGTCGCGCAAGAAGCGACAATTTTCCCTGACACGCCTTCCTTATCCACTTCTTTTTAACCGGGCAATGCCGCTTCTTAATAGTCCAGACCAGACCTAATAAACCCATTCCCTTGGTCTGATCCCGTTTCTTCTCAAGAATGCCTCCAGCCAGAACAGCCGTCCTCTCCGGCAGGATTCGATGAGGTCCTCCAGGCTGATCAGGGAGAACAGCTTATCTGTCTGTTCTTTGGAAAAAACATAGTGCTTTTCGCTGTCAGGATGATCATCATCCCCGTATACTTCTGAAGTGAGCTCCAATGATCCGTCTTTTATCTCTCCTCCGAAATACACAAACAGCTCCTGGTAAATAACAAACGATCTGTCTTCCATCATTTCCTCCTTTCCGGAAACCGATCTCTTTCCTGCACTTATATTGTATCTGCCAGGAGCCCTTTTTTCAAGCAATCAGGACTGTACCCGGGGGCTCCCTATTCCAATCTGTGCTTGAGGTTTTCTGTTCATTGTCCCAGTACTGCCTGTTTATGTTTCAGGATCAGCTCTTCATGACTCTGTATGACAGACTGAATGATCCATTGTTACGGAGTTAATGATCCTCCTCGTGGGACGCTGGCCTCTCATGGTGAGGACCTATTTAAGATCCGCTATATTTACAAGTGAAATACTTTATATATAAATTCCTTGACAAGGGGTAAACTTATATGTAAATTTTTCATATGAAGATGCGGCAATGATCAAAATCTTGTGCACGAGGCAAACGGAATAAGATCATAGCACCCAAGCGTCTAGATCATGCGGCGCGTGAAAACCGCCGTTGTACTGCAGAATAAAAAATAAACAGATATTTTGGGGAGGGGTAATATGGAACTTCTTTCAAGACTCAACAGTCCCGTCATATACCTGATCTGCGGAGGGATCATCGCATTCGTGGCGGTGATCTGTGTGATCTTCGCTGTCAGGGCTTATAAGGCGGGCAAAGCTCTGGGAATAGATGTGAGCAAGATGAAGCGTGTGATCACGGCAAGCGTGACATTTGCGGTGCTGCCGAGCATCGGCATACTATTAGGCGTCATAGCGCTCTCCGGCAGCCTGGGCACCCCGTGGCCATGGCTGAGACTCTCTGGCATCGGAGCCCTGCACTATGAGACACAGGTCGCGGAGGCGGCGGCCGAGGCCGTCGGGATCGGCGGACTGTCCATCGCCGGGATGACGCCGGAAGCCTTCGTTACAATAGCTCTCCTGATGAGCTTTTGCATCATGTGGGGCATGATATTCGTTACTGTAAACGGCAAGGCGTATTCCAACAAGCTGACGGCACCGAAGAACGACAGTCAAAAAGCAAAGAAGAAAGGCAAACTCAATCTGTCCGGCTTTGGAGACATCGCGATGACAGCAATGTTCATCGGCCTGGTGTCGGCCTATATCGCGAGCTACATAGGCTCCATCGTATCCGGCGACGGCAGATTTACATTTACCGGCAGCCTGCTGCCCCTGGCGGTGGCTATCATATCGGCGGCCACCATGGGGGTATTCATGCGGCTCCGTAAGATGAAAGGCGCAGAGTGGCTGGACAGCTTCTCCGTAGCCGGCAGCATGCTGGTCGCGATGATATCGGCGATATTCCTTGGAAAAATACTGTGAGGAGGTGCCTGTCATGAATGAAGAAAAAGATCTGAAGCAGACTGAAGCCTATCAGAAATATCTAAATACCACACATCGTCTCGGACGTGTATTTACCATCGCCGTATTGATCTGCCTGCTAGGAGCACCTTTCCTGATGGGTGCGTATCTGAGTGCATCGCCCAATCTCCCCGCAGCCGCGAAGGCCTTCCTGGGAGTCGGCCTGGTCTATCTGATCAGCTGTATCGTCGAGTATCTGATCTACCTGCCCATGCTCGGCGCCGGCGGCAGCTATCTGGCCTTTATCACTGGTAATCTTATCAACATGAAGATCCCGTGTGCAATGAACGCGCGCGATATCGTAGGCGTAAAGAGCGGCACCCCGGAGAACGAGATCATTTCCACCCTATCCATCGCCACCTCATCCCTCGTGACGATCCTCATATTGGCGGCCGGCGTCGTGCTGATGATCCCCCTGCAGCCTTTCCTGCAGTCGGAGGCTCTTCAGCCCGCGTTCGCCAATGTCGTGCCCGCGCTCTTTGGCGCGATGGCATGCAAGTATTATCGTTCGGACCGTAAGGTAGCACTGATCGTGCTCACATTTATGATACTGCTGTACACCTTCTTGCCTTCGCTGCTCGGGTCCGTCAGTATGATGGTCATCCCCAGCGGCGCTCTGGCCATCGGACTCTCTTATCTCAGCTTCAGGAAAAAGCAGAAGGAGGCAGCAGATGCTTAAGACTTTGCTGTTTATACTGTTGGGAATCATCGGTCTCATCCTGTTGTTGGTCATCATCGCTGTCATAAAGACGTTGTTCACTCCGGCAAAGTCTTCGCCATGGACGCCAGGGAGCGAACCGGACAGGGAACGTCTCTACGCCGAAAAACTGTCAAAAATGGTCCGGTATGAGACTGAATCGCGCAAGGGAGAGATCCAGAGAGAGAAGTTCCTCGGATTCCATAACCTTCTGGAGGAGCTCTTTCCGCTGCTGCATGAACAGCTGGAAAAGACCGAGATCAACGGCAGCCTGCTCTACAAATGGGAAGGAGCGAAACATGACCGCCCGCTGGTGCTGATGGGACATCAGGATGTGGTCCCCGCCGAAGGCGAGTGGCAGCACGAGCCCTACTCGGGTGATATAGCCGATGGCAAGGTCTGGGGACGCGGCAGCGCCGATACGAAATGCTCCGTCATGGCCTTCATGCAGGCGGTTGAGGAACTGCTGGCAGAGGGATATGTACCTGAACAGGATGTTTATCTGGCCTCTGCGAACACAGAGGAGGTCGCTGGCCCCGGAGCCGGCTGGATCGTGGACGAATTGGAAAAGCGCGGGGTGAAGCCTTTCATCGTAAATGACGAGGGTGGCTCCATCGTGACCGAGCCCATGGCCGGCATCAAGGGAAATTACGCAATGATCGGCGTGCTGGAGAAAGGCCAGGGCAACCTGCTTATCAGCGCCAGATCCAACGGGGGACACTCCAGCTACCCTCCGAAGAACTCACCCATCGCAAGGCTCGGCAGGTTCATCAGCGACATTGACCTGCACAATCCCATGAAGTCACAGTTCAATCCCCAGGCTGAGGAAATGTTCTCGCAGATGGCTCCCTACGGACCATTCTATATGAGGCTGCTCTTTGGCAATCTGTGGCTGTTCAAACCGCTGCTTACCAGACTGATGCCGTCCATCTCACCTCAAGCCGCCGCGCTGCTGCGTACCACCGTCGCACCGACGATGCAGAGCGGCTCCGAAGGAGCAAACGTCCTGCCGCAGGAGGCGACAATGACATTGAACCTGCGCTACATCCCTCATCAAGACATGCAGGAAAGCAATGAACTGATAAAGGAGCTCGCAAAGAAATACGACCTGGAGGTCCGCGAACTGGACGGTTATCCTTCCTGTGAACCAGTCGATACGCACAGTGAGGCATTCGACCTGATACGTGAGGTCGTAGGAGAGGTCTTCCCCGGGCTGCCCGTCGTCCCCTATGTGATGACAGGAGGGACAGATGCAAGGCATTTCCAAAGGATCTGCAGCGCCTGCATCCGCTTCTCGCCTGTGGTCTACGGACCTGAGCAGATGAAGGGCATGCATGGGCTGAACGAGTGCATGGAGACCTCCAGCCTGCCCGGTGCAGTAGATTATTACAAAGCTCTTATGCGGAGAAATGCTTAGTATAAATACAGATCTTCCGCAAATTCTTTTCTGAATCTTATAATAAACGGCCCGTCTTGTCTGTGACTAAGACGGGCCGCTTTTGATTTAATGCTCCATTAATCGAGGTTTAACTCTTTCTTTATTCTTCGAAATTACACTTTGTCACGGAAAGACTTGCCAAATCCATAAGCATCTTCACAAAATCCTGATTCGCAGATCCGTCAGTTCCATGTTTTCCAGACATCCGGCTGGTAACCCACCGTAGCCTGTTTTCCGTTTCGGACAATGGGCTGTAATAATACAGACTGGTTTTCCAGAACCTTCTGTACCTTATCCTCCTCAGCTATGTACTTGATCAGAGCGAGGAGATCCTTATCTTTACAGTTCGGATCGATCATGGCCTCCAGGCCGCCCACGGCCTGCATGACAGATTGAAACTCACCCTTACTTAAGCCTTTTTCCTTCAGATCAACTGACTGGAATTTGATTCCCCGCTCCTTGAAAAAACGCTCTGCCTTACGCGTATCGCTGCTTTTCTTTGTGCCAAAGATCTGTATATTCATGTCTCAACCTATATATGCCTTCCTGATGTTACGATGTTTTCTATTCACCCTTATACTGCCGGATTCCTCCGCCGAGTCCTTTATGGATGTTTCCGAACAGATCATTTGGCCATCTCCTTAAGCGTATCCCCGGTCAGTCTGTAGGTTTTCCAATCATCCAGCGGGACGGCTCCGAGCGAGAGATAAAAGTCAATACTTGGTTTATTCCAGTCAAGGCAGGCCCATTCCAGGCGGCCGCAGCCGCGCTCCACAGCAATCTTAGAGAGTTTCTTCAGCAAAGCCTTTCCATAGCCCTTCTTTCTGTATTCCGGGAGGACAAACAAATCCTCCAGGTAGATTCCGGCACGCCCCAGAAAAGTGGAGAAGTTATGGAAAAAGAGTGCAAACCCGACTTCTTTGCCACCCTCACATACGAACAGTACTTCAGCCTTCTTCTTTTCAAAGATCCATTCTTTCAGGAGTTCTTCCGTAGCAACGACCTGATCAGTCATGTTCTCATAATCCGCAAGCCGTCGGATGAAGTCCAGGATCAATGCACAGTCTGTCTCCTCAGCAAATCGAAATATCATAGCGACCTCCTAAACTGATGCGTTGTTTAATTTTATCCACTGGATTTTGGTTCTTTTAACCCGTTTCTAACAGTTAAGAGCATCTTGATTATTGAACCTATAATCATCCAAGCTCTTTGATTGCGTTGATAATATTAAGGTAAAATCTATTTGACTGCCGGATTTTATCCGCTTCCTTAGGCGTCACATCGTCAGGGATCAGTAAGGCTCCTTGCCTCGTGACCTCATTATAACAGCGATCATAATCCCACTCAGAGGGTGGTGTAAAGAAAACTGTTCCATTTTTGTATGCTGCAGCCAAATTCCGAAGGTCTGTCGCTAAATTTCTGGAAAACTTCTCTTCCTCCAGGCTCATGACAGACCCGTCTGCTTTTAGAAGAGGCGCACTGTATACCGATGCCGCGAAGGCCTGTGTCCGGATTTTTCTAATGTCATATCGATTATCCGTTTTGGAAAGTTCCAGATAATACTCATATCTTTGCTGATAATATGCTTCATTCAGCTCTCCGATTCCCCTGCCAAAAGAAGTGTCCGGATCATACCAGACAGGAATGCTCGTCAATACATATTCGCTGCCGACCTTGATCATCGGTTCTGCCGGGTGCCAGAAATATGTTCCTTCTATATGAGACGCTTCTGGAATCGCCGCCTTGAATAAAAACTCTGCGATATGTAAGGTTGCACCCGTGCGTGAGACTTCATCGACGATCAAAAGCCGTTTGCCATCGAGGATCGTCGGGGTCTTCATTATTTCATCTGGATCTTCAGATTCAATTCCCCCTGCAATGAACAGACTTCTGATAGCTGCAAGATGCCTATTTGTCAATTTGTCTTTGTGGCTGATAAATTCGCTGTATGTAGCAAGCTCTCCGTTACTTTTCTGTCTCCCGTCATTTGAAACATCGATCCCGACTTTCCGAAACCAAGGCGAACGGTCAATGTTTACATATGTATGGTGAGGGCGCTTTGCCTTTTTTCCGCCTTTATCTGCTGCAAAACATGGCCAAAGCATATTGACAAGCCAGGAAACAGGACGGGCCGATTTATCTAAATAAACGATATGATCAAATGCGTCTTCAGCAGTGTCGCTGCCCGTCAATGATCCATCAATCTTGGAGATTAACAGCGCTGTATCCTGAACATAATGCATCAAATTCTCATTGATCCCTATCTTCTCAGACACGATTTTGCCATTCTTGATCACAAAATGTGTTTGCCTGCTCAATACAGGGAACTCTTCTTCAGAATGGAAGTATTTATTAACCAATTCGTTTTTAGTATTCATATTTTTTAATCTATTATGCTCCCGGTTCGAAGTACAGAGAATGCGGTCATATGTTTCTTTTAATGATAGCATAAAAAAACTGCTGATTCAACGAAATCAGCAGTCGAAGAAAATACTTTTGTTTCATTTGAGCAATTAAAGCAGCACTTTATCAGCGTCTTACGTAGGTTTCCCTTCCTTAGGAGAGTACCTTTCTGTCCATATGCTTTTTATACATAAGCTTTAAAGAACTGTCCCGTTATATCCAGCACTTCTTCTGTCCAGAATCCGGTGCCGTGTCCGGCGCCGCGGACCTGATAAAAATCCGCCCGTTTACCGCATTCCTGCAATTTTCGGAACATGATCTCACTCTGTTCAAAAGGAACGACTGAATCCATATCGCCATGGATCAGAAGGAACGGCGGATAATCCTGATCCGGACGTATATAGGTCACCGGACTGATCCTGGCTGTATTCTCCGGATCTTTCGCTCCCTCCTTACCCAGGATATGATCAAAAAGATACGGGCGGGGGAAGGGGCCGTCTGCCTGAAAACGCGAAAAATCCGCCACTCCGTAATAAGCCACACAAGCTGCGACACGGGAGTTCTGGTCCGCGTAACGCTCATCATCAAATTCATCTGTCCAGCCCGTCGAACCCACCATGAGGGAAGTGTGCCCGCCGGAAGAACAGCCCCACACGGCGATCCTGTCAGGATCTATACCATAAAGATCTGCATTGGCCTTAAGAAAACGGATGGCGGCTTTTACATCTGTAATAAAACCGGGAAATGGTTCTTGGGTTACCGGACGATACTCCACCGAGGCCACCACAAAGCCTCTCCGGGCTATATCGATCAACATCGGTACCGTCCCGTGCACATCCTGTTTTCCCCAGGCGGAACCCTGCACGTAAACCACACAGGGCATATTTCTGGGAGATTTTTTCTTTTCTGTCTCCGGGATTTCGCGCACCGGACGGCCTTCTCTTTCTGCAGCCCGGATCTCCGCTAATTCTGCAGGGACCTTCGGATACAGCATCTGCAAGTGAAGCGGTACTCCTTTCGTGGTATCATAGACCACGTCATTCAGGTAACGTACGTAATTCTGTTCGGATCTGTCAGCGTAAAGCACATTCATTCTGGTTTTTCCTCCTATTGTTTAGTCGGTTCGTTTTCAGCTCTGGAACTTATATTAAATTTATTCCTGATTTCCGGCCAGCTCTTTCAATGTCTCAATGTTCAGCCAGTAGGTCAGGTCTTCCGGTTTGTCGATGACGGCATTGCCGATGAGCGCGGCGGCCTTCTTTGTATATTTTTCCCTCTCGTCCCAGGTCTCAAACACCGCAGCTCTTTCTACCGGCCGGATGTCCATCCTGGGCCAGATGGCTTTAGCTGCTTCCGCAAAAACAAATAAGGCGCCGTCATATAACCTGGTCCATTCATCCGCTTCCGTTACGGGTTCTGCTTCCCGTCTTTCCAGGATCCGAAGCAGCCTGTCACGCAGCTCATTTTTCTTTTTGATCGTGATCCCGATCAATACCCCATCCGGTTCCGAAAGCTTAAGCTTCATGGTTGCCTGAGGATCTTCAGCGTCTTCCAGCTCAGCCTTCATCTCCGTGAGGAAATAACTGATCAATGCTTTTCTTTCTCCTAAAGATCCGCTGGCTGTGTTTTCCGCAAGGCCGCGGTCGATGACGCTGTCGTCCTCGGTAAAGCAGGCTTTTCCTGAAAGCCTGAAGATAAGCTGCCCGCTGCCGTCTGAAGCATAAAGCATGACATAGGGATTCTTACTGAGTTCTGCATAAAACCTGGAAGATTTAGATGTCATGAAATAGAAAGCCCCGTTCTCTTCAAACAGGAAGCAGGCCGGGCGGATCTCCGGGCGTCCGTCCAGGCCGATGGTCGCAGCCAGTAAACAGGGAAACTCTTTCAGGATACGATTCACCGTACCTATGCTGTCCTTACTGTCTATGATTTCCGGAAAAATCTTTGTTTTACTCATGATTCTTTAAGATCCTTTTTTCAGTTTTGTCTGGTTTTGAGTCAGGGATCACTGCTTTCTGCCCTTTTATTTATCTCCGTCCTTAGGTTTATTTCTTCTCGGGTCTTTAAGATCTTCATATCCCGGCCTTAAAAACATGATGCTGATGCTTAGAAATGATCCAGAATAAACACTCCTTTGCGGACAAAGACCTCACGAAGTGTCTCTTCATTCCCATAAATTTCTACGTCCTCTCTGAGTACAGCTTCCTGAAAGCCCACTGCGCCGGCTGCCATCTGCCCCAGGGCACGTATGGAAACTTCCATATCCGGCGAAGCTTCTGTTCTGACAGCTTCTGTCTCCGTTACCCGCCATGTTCCGTTATTCTCTGGGATCAGATCGTCACCTGTCACCCGGATCACCAAAGACCGGCTCGCCGGTATTTGCATCAGCAGAAGCAGCTTCTCCGTATTCATAACACGGATCATGTAATCCTGACGGGTACTCTTCTTAATGCTGTAGGCTTTTGAGGAATGAATCAATGAAAGGAATTCCACATCGGACGGCAGCTTCAGCCGGACCTCCCCATAATCTGCAGAAAATCTTGCCAGAAATCCCAGAATGGCCAAAAATCCCTTTCTTCCCCGATAGGCCAGGTCAGTCACCTCAAGGATCGCAGCCGGGTCATGCCGGATATCTTTAAATACAAGGTATGCGGCATCTTCACCGTCTTCTTTCAAAAGATACGTGAATTCCCTGTTCGCCAGCGGTGTGCCTGTCAGTACTTCTTCCTCCATGAATTCATCATTCCGGAGCATCATAAGGTTTAACGTCTTTGCAAAGTCCTGATAAAGTGCCGTATACGCAGAAACCGGATCACCCTTCTTATACGGAACTGCTTTTCCCCTGAAACGGTATTCTGAAAGCACTTCCGGCGCAAAGCTGTAGATATTTCCGGTACAGACCGTCTCATATCCGAATTTGCGATAAAAGGCATGGTTAAAAGGATAAAGGGTCGATATGATCTCGCCGTGTTCCCTGGCCTCCGGGATCAGCTTTTCAAAAACAGTTCTCACACCTCCCTGTCCCCGGTATTCATATAGAGTCGAGACGGAGCCGATCCCGCCGTTATTCACGATGTTTCCGTTTATATAGGATTCACACCGATAGTTGATGACTCTTGTGATCATGGTCCCGTCTTCTGCTAAAGCCGCCCACTGATCTCCTTCATCCTTCACATGATCCTGAGCCAGCTGTTCCATATCTTCCGCCTTCCCGTGAAAGGCTATTTTCGAGATGATATTCGCACTCAGGAGTTCTTCCTTCTGTATTTTTCTTGCATAGATCATGGTTCCGTTCCTTTTTTTTAAATCTCAGCGGAGGATGCGTATCAGCAGAGCCGTTTCTCTCCTGCCTCCGTATTCCTCTTCTTACAGGACCACACCTTCCCCCGGCAGGGGCGTAAGCACACGTTCCGGGTTTGCGACAGCCTTTTTCAGGCGGTTCGGATCTCCGTTAAAAGGCGTCATTTCCGGAGAATCCACCGTCCCCCAGTGAATGCACAGGAGCCGGGCATTCGGATAAGTATCCGCCATCCGTACTGCTCCGTCAAAAGTAATATGCCAGTCATTATCGGAAAAGTCAAAAAGGATCATATCCGGTTCCGGCATATGAAGATGACTTTCCAGGAGCTTTGAATCCCCCGGAAGCCATATGGTTCCGTCCGGTGTTTCAAAGAAGAAACCACAGTAATCCTCTTCTTTCCATTCGCGGAAATCATACTCCGGGATCCCGTTCTGCCAGTTATGCTTGGCCGGCGTGGGGATGATTTTTACATCGTCCGCATAGAAGGGTTCGCCGATGTCGTGGCCATAAGCCCTGACGCCCAGCGTTTCCATCTCCGAAGCCACATAGTGTGACGCATGGAAAGCCCCGCATCTGTCCCGCAGTGCCTCTACCGTTTCCCGGCTGAAATGATCATTGTCGATATGGGTCACAAGGTAAGCGGAAAGCCCCGGTACTCCCTCCGGAGTCAGCGGAATATCAAACAGGAGCGGCATATCGAACCCCATTAGAAGCGGATCGATCAGCATCGTCGTCCCTCTCACATTTATCAGGACACCCGCGTTTCCCAACCAGGTAACCTCCGTGTGATCCAGTTTCCCAAAGGCTTCCTGCTTTACAGGAATTGTCCCGGCCGGCATAGCCTGGCCTTTTTTATTATAGATCACTTTTTCCATATAACTGCCTCCCTCATAAATGTATATTTTTGCTGCCTCTTTTTATGATTCCCGGACTATCTTCCCGGTCATGTGTTCTATATCCACCCGTCTTATTCTTTATGATCATATCATAAAACTAAGACGGATTCAATGAAATATACCGTTTCACATCCCCCATTCCTCGGGATGTATCCCGTTTTCACTTAAAATCCACTGCCGCATCGACCTTCTTCTTATCAACCATGCCTGTCCCTCCTTTTTTACATGATCATTATACAGGATAAAGGGGCTTCTGTGGTCGCATGAGAGACGACAATTTACTATCCACGATCAGCGCATACTGCCTGTCAAAGCCATTTAAGAATGATGGGTATTCTCTCATATAAGATGAACGGCAGAGCTCCTGTCTCCCTGCCGTTCATCTGAAATCTTAAAATTATGTCTTAAAACGGATAGTCCTTTTCGCCGAAACACAGACCCGGTCACGGAGAAAGTTCCGCTTTTCCTTTGGCTGCCCCCTGCGCCGGCATCCTGCGGGATCCGTCACTCGGACATCCTTGATGTCCAGGCCAGTTTTATTCCCCCTTATTTTTCTGCCGTGAAGGAGCTTTTACGGTAAACTGTTCCATCTGACGATAATGCTTCAGTTCCTCCTGGATCTCCTCCTTATGAGGCTCATAACGCTCCGCGGTGTGGCGTTCGATCTCTCTGACATGATCGAATTTACCCATCATGGTCAGACGGTTCCGGTT
>CACZSO010000134.1 GCA_902783795.1 uncultured Eubacteriales bacterium | reverse complement strand
GCCCTACGGGCCACCTTCCCCTCAAGGGGAAGGCTGGGCTTCATCTGGCCTTACCCCGCGTTAGACGGGAAGGCTAGTTGTCAGAGCGGTTGTAGTTATTTTTCATCTCTTTGCTGGCATTCAGTACCAGGGTATTCAATGTTTTTGTGCACTGTTCTTTCGCCATGGCGCAGAGTTTCTCATTTGCCTCGGCGATCAATGCTTCCTCATGAGAGGCGGCGATCTTCTCATCATACTCCCGGATCAGCTTCCGGCCTCCTACCGCGATGGCCTGCTGATGCCGCTCCACATTCTGTATGCAGGAGCCGTAATGGGCATCCGCCAGCACACTGATCAGGCGGCAGTTCCAGTAGTAGTTTTCCGTCGATGTATCCAATGTTACTTTAGCCAGGTAATCGGGCATTTTCTGAACATTGGCATAAACCGGCAGGAAGGCGCCGAAGGTGGTGGAGCCGAAGCAGACCCATTCCACGCCTTTCACTTCCTCCGGAGCATAAGGACGGATCTGGCAGATGGAGGTCACGTCGGTCCGGGCTATGCCGATGCTCCGGTAGATCCCTCTCTTTCCCGTATCCTGGCTGGAATACAGACTGTAAGGCGTTCCCTGGTAATTACCGGAAAGCAGGTAGGCCACGTCCTCCACCGCGACCTTCTTATCCGGCTTCAGCGCCCAGGGGAGGTAATCGCTCTCCGGCGTAAACTCCGCATCCGGGCCGTCCCAGGTATGGGACTTCGGGCAGAGATAGCGGCCCATGAACCAGGCCCGGGGCGTATTATACACATGATCCGAGTCAGAATGAGAGCCAAAAACCCACCGCGGATTAAACACACCGTCCTGATTCAGATCGAGGAAGTTCCGGTCTATGAATTCGCGCAGGTCTTTGGAGCAAAGATGTGCTTTTTTCTTCCCGAACGCATCCTCTAAGTCAAAGGAATCCATGCCGAACTGATTCGGGTTCATCACCACCACATCGTCCGGAACGCGCTTGGCCATCCAGTGATGGCCGCCGATGGTCTCCATCCACCAGACTTCGTTCTCGTCGTTAAAGGCGATGCCGTTCATCTCATAGGTGCCGTAGGTTTCCAAAAGTTCCGCCAGCCGGAGTACGCCTTCGCGGGCGCTTTTAATGTAGGGCAGCACCAGAACGACGATGTCTTCTTCCCCGATCCCGCCGGGCTTGTCCTTCTCGCCCCGCTTTTTAGCCTTCTCATAGCGCACCAGCGGATCCGCCGCCAGCCCCCGGGGATTCGATGTGATGGTCTCTGTGGCTGTCATTCCTACATTGGCGGCATTAATGCCGGTGGCCGCCCAGATGCCGTTCTTCAGATCCACGCTGGGGCACGACGTATACCGCAGCGGATCTTCCGGCAATGGAATCTCCACATGAGAGATCACACTTTTGTACTTTTTCGGCTGCTTGTCCGGCGTCACCACGACCAGCTTCTTCACATCATAAAAGCCATCGTCCGTCCGCGCGATCATGGTCGAATGGTCATTCGAGGCATTTCTGCCTACTAAAACAGTGGTACAGGGCATACAATTTCCTCCTTAAAAACCGTCTCAACAAACGGTAAAAAATTCTGCATCCGGCAGATATTTCCCGGCTCACCGGCTGCGGACCGCACCCTTAAGAAAACCTCAGCCGTTCTTATCCGCCTGTCTTTCTCTTTCCCGGATCTCTTCAGCGCTGAGTCCCGAAAGCAGCAGAAGTTTCTCCGCCAGAAGCCCGGAAAAACCACTCATGACCGCAGCCTCAATGACCAGATCCATGGGCTCGTCAGTGGACTGCTCCCCCTTCTCCTGATGGTCCAGGATCCCCGCGGCCGTTTCCCTGACCAGTGCCACAAAAGCCTTCGCGGTCAGCTCGTGCCGCCTGACATAAACATCGTAAAACTCACGGAACTCAGGCTCCGGAAGATCCGCCGGGATCAAAAGCTTCATGGTGGTCATGGAAAGCGACTGCTTCAGGGTGCAGATCATGATGAGGCAGGCAATGTGCTTCCGGTAATATTTCTTCTTCACCGGCTCCGGCATGATCTTCTTCCGGACATAATTATTGATGATATTGCCCGTCACGAACTGCTCTTCCTTCAGTTCCGGCGGCATATAATCCAGGTATTCCGTCAAAAGCTGCAGCACCTGCTCCATATACAGCCCGAAATCCGGAATATCCTTCCACAGCGGCAGACGATATTCATTCAGATATTTTTCCCAGCGCCGCAGTTTCTCCGCGACGATATTCTTATCATAGCCCATTTTGACTCCTTGTAAATAACGAAATCCAAGAAATGCTCAGCTGCAATCTTGTATTTAGGCATTATAGCATGAAACAGCCTCTGATTCAAGATAAGTACAGGAAGAAACCGCTTGACATTGTTTTAAATCCGTGCTATCTTGTTTTGTATACAAGATTATCCATTCCATCATGCTTGTCTTCTTGTTTTTGTATCATTCTGCTGCAGCCAAGCTTTATCCCTTAAAGGCGCCGCCGGTCATAACAGGAAGCACTTGGAATTTGCTTTTTTTCAAGCTCCCCCGCGGATTCATTGATTCATCCGGGAAAGGAAGCCAGAAGGCTACAGGCGGTTTCATCACACCGGTTTATCCACTGCCTCATTTCTTAGCGCAGGCATAAAGTATCTTCTTATGGGAGGTTTTGTATGGAGACTATTATCAGACACTCTTATTCAGAGAGAATCGCTAAAGTCATTCGTGTACTGACGGTGCCGCCGCTGATGGCGGCCATCCTGGTCTGGATCCTGCATATCGTCCGGCCGGAAAGCTTCATGAAGCCCGCCGGACCCGGCCTCATGCTGCTGTTTCTCACCGTGTTCCCCGCCCTGGCCTATCCATTGTCCGCTGTGATTCCCTGCATAAGAAAAGCCGGAAGGAATGGTCAGCGAAACCTGGCCTTCATCCTCTCCGGCATAGGGTACGTGTGTGGTTTTCTGTATGGGCTCTGCGGTCCCTGCAGCAGAACGGAACTCATGATCTACGGCATCTACCTGATCTCCGTGATCCTACTGACCTTTTTCAACAAAGGCCTGCATATTAAAGCCTCCGGCCACGCCTGCAGCGTCACCGGACCCCTGGTGCTCTCTTCCTGGCTCTTAGGGGGCGCCGGCATCACCGCAGGGCTGGCCTTAAGCGCCGCCATCGTCTGGTCA
Organism: uncultured Eubacteriales bacterium; assembly: GCA_902783795.1. Classification (GTDB taxonomy): domain Bacteria; phylum Bacillota; class Clostridia; order Lachnospirales; family Lachnospiraceae; genus UBA1267. The sequence goes on along the minus strand of CACZSO010000134.1, from coordinate 1,500 downwards.
TCGCTGAAGCTGAAAAGACACACCTTAAAAGAGCTGACATTGGGGGCACTGCTCTGCCTCACAGCCGCGGCCCTGTCCTATATTTTTACTTATAAACTACTCTGAAACCAACGCTTTCCTCTCCTTAAAGTGCCCGGGCTTCTTCACCCGGGCACTTACTTATCAATCAATCTTCATCCATCCAGTCTTCAATTCCGTATTTTATCATCAGCAGCCTTGCCTGGTTAAGACCCTCCTCTGTTATGTATACAGATTTCGCACTTTTCGATCCTGATTCTATCTGGCCTTTCCTTTCCAGTTCGTCCAGGGCATCCCAGGGATACGTCTTCCACGACCTGTTCTGCATATCCCCGCGATTCCCACGCATCCGGGTCAGGAATAAAAGCAACAGCGTGAGCTCCTTCACAGCCGTCTCCGGTTTAAAATCGGTAGGATCTATGCCGTTTTCCTGCATGATCCGGGATGCTTCTTTCATGAACTCCCTCATGAATTCTTCGAACCCGCTTTCCATACCCCCTTCGGTCATCTTTCCAGAAATCTTTTCAGAAAGACTCTCTTCATCAGGGACAATGATATCGGCCAGGATCTCATTCGTCGCATCCAGATCATATGGGCTTACGGCAGAACCAAGGCTCCACTCCATCATATCCTCATATTCTTCATTGTCCGGATCCTGCAGGATACGCTTCAGCTTCTCGAACCCCCAGGGACCTCCGCAGTCTTCTTTAGGTGTATCCCCCTTATACTTGATCACCTGCGGGTAATTCTTATCATAATCCTCCAGGATCTTCTCGATCTCTACCTTATGCTCCCAGTCATCGCCGAAATCATAAGTAAAAGTATAGGACTTCACCTGTTCCAGATACTCATCGATCATATACTCGTCTGCATCCCGGACTTCAATATCTCCAAAAGGTATATAATCATCCTCCGGATCATTCTCAAACTCCAGATGAAGACTGCTGAAATAGTGACAGCTTAAGTGATATCCGCTCCATCCCATAGCCTCTATGAATATCTCTGTCAGGTCAGTAAAAGTATACCCTCCCGGAACTATCAGACGCCTCCAGACAGGCGGATGGACATCCTTCAATGTAATCTTGATCTGAAATGCTTTCATAAAAAAACTCCTTTATAATCTTTTTCTCAAGAATTCAAGCTTAGCTTTTATCTTTACTCCATAGTCTTTCGCCTTTTTTCATCGACTGTTATTCAATACTCCGCCGGCCTGTAGTCCACCACGACCACTTCCGGGATGTTGTTGAAACGCGGCACCCTGTCTGTGTTGCCCAGGCCCCGGGACAGGATCAGGGTGCGTTTTCTGTCCGTGGAATAATACACCCCTGCCACACGGCCGGGAAAGCGCTCCTGTTCCGGCGCCCACACGCCACCCCAATAGGGGAACCTCTCGTCTTTCCTCCACGTTTTACTTTTATTTAGCAGACTCAGGAACGGAAAACGAATCTGTCCGCCATGGATATGGCCGGCCAGGACCGTATC
>CACZSO010000133.1 GCA_902783795.1 uncultured Eubacteriales bacterium | reverse complement strand
GTGTTCCTTGTGAGCGCTTCATCATGATGCTGAAGATGCGGGCTGCGGCCCAGGATCTGCTGTCCGGGGAAGCGACTACCTTGAAGAAACTGGCAGAGAAGTACCGGTTTTCCGGTGAGAGCGCCTTTTCCAAGGCCTTTAAGAGGGAGATCAAGCTTTCTCCCAAAGCCTTCAAAAAATATGGGAAAAATGTACCGGACATGCCTATGCCGGAATCTTTTAACGGTCATAAGCTGCATTTTAAGTACATGAGGGACGAGGGATTTGACATGTACGGCTACAAGGAGCCCTTGATAAACGGGGTAAAGACAGATCTTCTGAAGGAATGTGCCTATCCGCTGGAGCATGACAGCGAGCATCTGAATCTTTATGGCAGCAAGGATCAGATCGGTTTCTGGTGGAGTGATACACCGGATGAGTTGTATTATATCCTCGGCTGTAAGATGTATTCCAGGCATGATGTTCCAAAAGATGCCAGGGTATTTCACATTGTAGGGGCTGACTATGCCGTCTTTTCCGTGGAACGGGGCGGGGATCTGGAGGAGACTCTACTGGCACACAGGATGATGGTTTGTTATGCCATGATGGTGTGGAGGCAGATCAACAGGAAAGTCGCCAACACCATGGTCTATACCTATGAAGTTTTTGGGAAAAACTATACTTACCTCTATCTTCCTTTGTGGAAAGGAATGCCTGTGGAATCAGAAAATGTACTGGTGAACACCGGCCTGGATGAGTGGATCTCCTATATCGACCGTACCATTCTGGAAGAGAAGACCATGGAGGATATCGCGGCCTACTTTAACTATTCCGAACGACATTTCTGCAGGGTCTTTAAGAATTATTTCGCTTATTCCGTCCAGGAATATATCCGGAAAAAACGGCTGTATCTGGCTGCCAGAGAGCTGAGGAATGTCAGTGATGAAAAACGAAGGAAAGCTGTGGTGTCCAAGTATCACTTTGAAGACCCCGAAGCCTTTCGAAAGAGTTTTCAGGAAGAGTTTTCAAAAGAGCCGGAAGAGTATCTGGAAGTCTCCTTCTATGTGCCTAATCTGTCCCGGTATTACTCAGAACATAAAGATCATATTGAAATCCGGATCATCGATATAGAAGAGACGAAGATGATCGGTAAGACTATCCAGGCCAGAGATCTATCGGAAGAGGACCAGGAGAATCTTGATATTCCGGACCTGGCATCCTACTGGATGCGCACTGAACCAGATGAGATAAGAGGAACAAGATTCGAGCCCCTGATCGCGCAGTAAAAGCACTGTTTTGATGATGGAAGTCGTCAGGGCGGTGCTTTTTTTGTGTAACCGGGCTGAGACCCTTTGTTTATGCGGGTTTTGGAAGGATAAACAAAGCTTGTTTTTTTAATTTTACGTCTATCCAGAGGCGATATTCCGGTGAAAAATAAATAGGTTTTAAGAGAAATGGCTGGATACACTTGGATACACCATGTATCCAGCCCTGATTTTGGTTGATATTATCTAGTAAAAGATATACCAGGCTTTAAGGCTTTCTCAAACTGCTGCTCCTTATCAGCATCCATCGTCTGGTCGTAGCAGTAGTATTTGAGAGTTGTTTCCTCATCTGCATGTCCCAGCATCTGTCTGGCGGTATTGATACTGACGCCGCTGTTTAATAGTGCAGATCCATAACTCTTCCGGTTTTTGTGAGAACTCCGGTAAGGGATGTCAAGGATCTTGCAATATTTCATTAGCAGACTGTTGATACACCTCTGGGGAATAATCTGGCCGTCCAGAGCAAAGATAAAGCCTTCTGAGTCATGACCATGGGTGCGCTGGTATTCTCTGGCCACGTCGATGATCTCACGGGCATATTCGGTCAGGTAGACTTGCCGGTCCCCGTCATCGGACTTCGTGTGTTCTACGATTTCATGGGAATCTCTCCGGTACATCCGCTGGACATGTATATAATTTGGTTTTTCAATGTCTTCGTAGCGGAGCACCACCAGTTCCCCAACCCGGACTCCGGTCTGGTACTGAAAGATCAGTGCCAGAGGACTAAGCCGGTAATCCTTGGTCTCAGCCTGAAAGTCTTTCCAGGCAAGGTCTGTGATCGCTTTGATCTCATCTGCAGTGTAGACCTGAGTCTTATCCGGTTTCTTCTTTTCCCGCCGGTACATTTTACGGTCCACCTTTACCTGGGTCATTGGATTGAAGTCGATGATACCAAGATCCACTGCGTAATCCAGAGCCTGTCTCATGATCACCTGAACATTGATATATTTCTTCCTTGTCATGTCATAGGTCTGGATCATGGTGTGAGCCCATTTATCCAGGTCCAGCTTGGTAAGTTTACGGAGCGGCTTCTTTGCGATCTCTGTTCCGAGATAGTAGGTTCTCCAGTCACTGTCTATCCGGCTGATGTAGGTTGATGCCGTCGTGTGCAGCCTTTTGTATTCAATCCACTGCGGGTAGAGATCTTCCAGAGTCATCTGATCTGTTCTGATCTCCTCCTGATGTTCCAGATTTTCATAATGGGCATAGATGTCTTCCAGAAGGTCTTCCTTCTTTTTCCGACACAAGAGCCTTCGCCCTTCCTTTTTTGTTGGATCTGTGACGTGGGTCCTCCACCTGGTATCTTTACCAGCCCCCTGGTAGATATCATATGGGTGGTTTTCCAGTATCTCTTTTTTTCTTTTCTTATTCATTTGTTCCAGTACATCATCCGTGTCTATCATACCAGTCATCTCTGCAAACTTCAATAAATCATCGGATGAAATCTTTGCTTTTTCCATTTTCTGCATATTGTTTCCCCCTTTCCTGTGTTGGTTAGGGGATAAGTGTAAGAAATATCTGCTAAAAACTCATTGTGCCAGATTTGACTCTTTTTTGAGCGATTTTCTGATTTCTAATCAAATAATCTGACAGAGGAATATGAAGAAGTCTGAAAAAAAGGATTTTTATCGCTTTTATTTCATCGCAAAGTATGATATGATAGACAGAACAAACGTTCGACAGAAGAAAGGAGGGGATTTCTATAGCAAGATGTGATTTTCCTCAGATATATAAGGTGCTGGACAGGCATATGAGCAGAAGCTGCAAGATGAACCAGGTTGAGAAGGTCACAGCCATGTATTACAGCTGCCTGTATTACTGGACCGGGCTGGATTTTGGCCAGGTATCCCGCTGGATCAATGGAAAGCAGGCCCTTACGGGCGCGGTCGCCGAGTATTATGGAGATAGGGAGAATCTGCTGCACCTGCCCGATGATATACGGATACACCTTTCCCCTGTATTGGTGGATAAGAAGGCCGCAGCCGGGGACTTGCATGACCTTATCATGCAGGATGACTCCCTGTCTATGGAGAAAAGGCAGGAACTGAGCAGACGTTATCCCGCGGATGGAGAAGATGGTGTTGAGTTTTTCCTGGGAGACCT
>CACZSO010000132.1 GCA_902783795.1 uncultured Eubacteriales bacterium | reverse complement strand
TGCCGTAGACCAGCGCCTCAGGGATGAAGGCATCCGGAACAATGTTTCCTTAGTGGCGGGCGGCTCTATCAGAAGCGCCGCCGACGTGGTAAAAGCCATTGCTTTAGGCGCGGATGCGGTCTATATCGCCACAGCTGCATTGCTGGCCCTGGGCTGCCATCTCTGCCGGACCTGCCAGACAGGTCTTTGCAACTGGGGCATCGCTACCCAGAGAGAAGACCTGGTAAAGCGGCTTAATCCTGATATCGGAAACGCCCGTCTCGTGAACCTGATGACCGCCTGGCGGCGTGAGATCATGGAGATCATGGGCGGTATGGGCATCAATTCCATCGAAGCTCTCCGGGGAAACCGGCTGATGCTCCGGGGCGTAGGCCTTACAGAAAAAGAACTTGAGATCCTGGGTATCTCACACGCGGGGGAATAACAGATGAAACGCGTTTATGTGAATGAAGAATGGTGCCTCGGCTGTCACTTATGTGAATATAACTGTGCTTTTGCAAATTCCGGCATGTCCGATATGGTGCTGGCGCTGAAGGGAAGGCCTATCTTCCCCCGTATCCATGTGGAGGAAGGCGATAAGATCTCTTACGCTGTATCCTGCCGGCATTGTGAAGACCCCATCTGTGTAAAAAGCTGTATCGCCGGCGCTTTATCCAAAGAAGATGGCGTGATCAGGATCGATCAAGAACGCTGTGTCAGTTGTTATACCTGCGTCCTGGTCTGCCCTTACGGAGCCTTGTCGCCGGGAGAAAGCGGCGTTATGCAGAAATGTGAGCTGTGTCTTCAGAATACGGTGGGAGAACCCGCCTGTGTCAAAGGCTGTCCAAATAAAGCCATCGTCTATGAAGAACGAGGTGAAGTCCTATGAAAAAGTACGTGATTATCGGCAACGGCATCGCTGCCGCCGGGTGCATAGAGGGGATACGGAGTGTAGATAATTCTGGTGAGATCACCGTGATCTCAGAAGAACCTCATAAGGTCTACTGCCGCCCGCTCATCTCCTATTACCTGGAGGGAAAGGCGGACCTTTCCCGCATAAGCTACCGGGGTGAGGATTTTTATGACAGGATGAACTGCACGGTCCTGTATGGAAAAAAGGCGGTCCATATTCATAAAGACACTCAGAAGATCGAACTGGATGACGGCACAAAACTGGACTATACCTCTCTCTGTATCGCCACAGGATCTTCTCCCTTTGTCCCTCCTATGGAGGGCCTGGACCTGGTCAAGGATAAGTTTTCTTTCCAGACACTGGATGATGCCTTATCCCTGGAAAAACAGCTGACACCATCCAGCCGGGTGCTGATCATCGGCGCCGGACTGATCGGTCTTAAATGCGCGGAAGGCATATTAGACCGGGTGGGTTCTGTCACCGTCATCGATCTGGCCGGCCGGGTGCTTTCCAGTATCCTGGACGATGAATGTGCTTCTCTCATGCAGCGCCATCTTATGAAGCATGGGATCAAATTCTATCTTAACGACAGTGCTGCCAGATTTGAAGAAAATAAAGCTTTCCTGAAGAGCGGAGCCGAGGTGGATTTCGATATCCTGGTGCTGGCTGTAGGTGTCCGGGCTAATGTATCTCTGGTCAGGGAAGCCGGCGGTGAGGTGAACCGCGGCATCCTGGTGGATGAACGGATGCAGACCTCTCTTCCCGGTATCTTTGCTGCCGGGGACTGTACGGAAAGTCTGGATATCTCCTCTCAGGAAAAACGTGTCATGGCCATCCTGCCTAATGCTAATATGCAAGGGCAGACGGCCGGTATCAATATGGCCGGGGGGGCCGCTGTCTTTGACAAGGGCATCCCTATGAACTCTATCGGCTTTTTCGGACTGCACGCCATGACTGCCGGTTCCTATGAAGGCGAATTATATGAAGAAAAGACAGACACCTCCATCAAACGGCTTTATGTAAAGGACGATCTCTTAAAGGGGTTCATCCTCATCGGCTGTGATGAACGCGCCGGGATCTATACTTCCCTGATCAGGGAACAGGTTCCGTTGTCATCACTGGATTTCGAGCGGCTCAAAACAGCTGCCACTACAGCTGCCTTTTCTCAGGAAATGCGTAGAAAAAAATTCGGAGGGATGGTATAATGATAAACACGATCAATGCAGAAGGCCTGGAACATGAAGCCCTGAATGCTGCCATCAGAAACACAGAAGGCGACTGCCTTATCGAAGGGTGCCTGGGCCAGCGCTTTATAGCCGCCGGTCTTACCGGAAAAGATATTACCATCCACGGGATCCCCGGAAATGCCCTGGGAGCCTATCTTAACGGCGGGACATTGACCGTCATGTCTAATGCCCAGGATGCGGTGGGTGATACCATGAACGAAGGCACCATCGTGATCCATGGGAACATTGGGGATGCTGCCGGCTATGCCATGCGTGGCGGAAAGATCTATATCCGGGGCAATGCGGGCTACCGCGCCGGGATCCATATGAAGGCCTATAAAGATAAAGTGCCGCTCATGGTGATCGGCGGAAAAGCCGGAAGCTTCCTGGGAGAATACCAGGCGGGCGGCGTCATCATTGTCCTGAATCTTAAGACCCCCGAAAAGAAATGTGTGGGCTTCTTCCCCTGCACCGGAATGCATGGAGGAAAGATGTTCCTGCGCTCAGCCTGTCAGGACGTGGTCTTTCCCGAACAGGTGACTGCCCGTCCTGCGGATGAGGATGATCTGAAAGAACTAAGAGACTATCTCAAAGAATACTGCGAGCTCTTCTCCCTGGATGAGGAGGCAGTGCTCGCGTCCGATTTTACTGTGGTGACGCCGGACAGCAAAAACCCCTACCGGCAGATGTATGTCGCCAATTAACAGGAGGATTTATTTATGAATTACTCAAAGGATGAGGTCATTCAGTACGCCCGGGAGGAGGATGTCAAGTTTATCCGCCTCACGTTCTGCGATGTATTCGGCAAACAGAAAAACATAGCCATCATGCCGGACGAACTGCCCCGTGCCTTTGAATACGGCATAGCCTTTGATGCTTCAGCCATCCAGGGGTTCGGCGATGAGACCCGGAGTGATCTTCTGCTGCATCCGGACCCGGATACCCTGATGCCGCTTCCCTGGCGGCCGGAACATGGCCGTGTGGTGCAGATGTATTCTTCCATCACACGTCCCGACGGCACGCCCTTTACCTGCGATACACGGAATCTTCTGAAGAAGGCCATCCTGGATGCCGAAAAGGCCGGTTTTACCTTTACTTTCGGTGCCGAGCAGGAATTCTACCTCTTCCGGCTGGATGAGGGTGGAAAGCCCACGAATATCCCCTGTGACGAAGCCGGCTATATGGATATCGCCCCGGAAGACAGCGGAGAAAACGTACGGCGGGAGATCTGCCTCACCCTGGAACAGATGGGCATCCGTCCGGAGAGTTCACATCATGAAGAAGGACCCGGACAGAATGAGATCGATTTCCGCTATGCAGATGCTTTGGTCGCCGCGGATAATGCCATGACATTCCAGCGTGTGGTGAAGACGGTAGCCCACCGGAACGGCTATTATGCAGATTTTTCACCCAAACCCATTCTGAATGCTCCCGGCAACGGCTTCCACATCAATATGTCGCTGCGGCCTTTTACGGATGGTCAGGATTTCTCCTATGTCATCGCCGGTGTCCTTAAAAACGCCCGGGCCATGACCGCTTTTCTGAATCCGGGGGAGGCATCTTATCAGCGCCTCGGCAGTCACAAAGCACCCAAGTATGTTTCCTGGTCTCATGAAAACCGGTCCCAGCTTGTGCGGATCCCGGCCGCTGTCGGAGAATACCGCCGGGCCGAGCTTCGTTCTGCCGATCCTACGGCGAACCCCTATCTGGCCTTTGCTTTGATGATCTATGCCAGTCTGGACGGCATTGACAGCCGGCTGCCCTTATGTGAGCCCGCCGATATCAATTTCTACACGGCCAGCGCGGCTGTTCTTTCAGCCTATGAAAAACTGCCGGATACCTTCCGGGAAGCCTGCGAGGCAGCCTCCCGGAGCGACTTTATCAAAACCCACATCCCGCCTGAGATCTTAGCCATCTATTGTGGGAAAAAGCGTTGATGCCCTGATACTTTAGAAAGGATCCCGTATGAGCCTGAAAGAACGAAGCTACAGCGTTCTGATCGTTTCGGCTGCAGAAAAACTGAATACTGCTCTTACGGGACTGCTGCCGGAATCTCACTATCAGCCGGTCAGGATCGTAAAAAGCATCAGTACTGCCAAAAGAGCATGGAATGAACGCAGTTACGACTATGTGATCATCAATTCGCCCCTTCCTGATGATGCCGGTCTTCGTTTTGCCGAAGATGCTGCAAATGCAGAAAGTACCGTGGTATTGTTCCTGACTCGGGCAGAGCTTTATGATGTGACCAGGGAAAAGGTGGCAGAACAAGGTATCTTTACCCTGGCCAAGCCTCTCACCCAGCCCTTGCTTCTTCTGGCACTTGACTGGATGGCCAGCGCCAGAGAACGGTTAAGACGCCAGGAAAAACAGACCCTGACCTTTGAGGAAAAAATGGAGGAGATCCGGCTGGTCAACCGGGCTAAATGGCTGCTGATCTCCGAGCTTAAGATGGATGAGCCTCAGGCTCACCACTATATCGAAAAACATGCCATGGACAGCGGCATTACCAAACGGGAAGCCGCAGAAGCTATCATAAGGATATACACATAAAAAGGGGCTGTTAAAAAACGCCCTTAAAAGGAACCAGACCACTGGGTTTTAATTGAGCCCAACGG
>CACZSO010000131.1 GCA_902783795.1 uncultured Eubacteriales bacterium | reverse complement strand
AGATAAAGGAGCCTATACCGTTTCTGCTTATTATGAAGGGCAGCCGGTGGATCTTAAAGACGCTAATGTAACGGCTGCCATTAATGGAGAGGGCGGACCGAAGATAGAGTTCAGTAATGGAACGCTTCAGCTTAAATATAATGGCGGTCCCAAAGATACATTGCCAGGCAAGTACACCATTTCTTTAAGCGGACATTATGAAAATGAGTACGGAAAGATCTCAGAAGCTGAAAAACAGATCACCTTTGATGTCGCGGAGATTCCCGCAGGGAAGCTGGAATTACGGATATCAGGGGTAGAGGAAGAAATTACCATTCCTGATCTGGAAGCCAAAGGCGTCTTTACCGTAGAAGCCCTGTATGATGGAAAACCGGTGACAGACCTAGAAAACCTGGATGTCCAGGCATCAGTTTCCGGGGATAACGCACCGGAAGTAGAGTACAAAGAAGGAAAGATCTACCTTAAGTATCATAACACTGCAGAGGATACGGCCAGCGGAGATTTTGAAATGACCGTGACCGGCAGCTACAAGGACGAATATGACATCGTTTCCAAGGCAGAAGCTGTCAGCCGCCCCTTCAAGATCTCGGATGTGAGAGATAAGCTGGAGATCGAATATGAGCTGAAGCAGAGTTATTTTGTGGCCTCTTCACTGGATAAATCAGATCCCATCAAGATCCGCCTTAAAAAGAACGGGACCCTTTTGCAGGGCGATGAGCTGGCTGCAGCCGATGTAAAAGTAGACACCGGCGGTGTGGGCCATGAGTTAAATCTTTCTGAAGATCAGAGTTGTTATGAACTTCAGCTGAATTCCTCCGGAAATAAGGATCATGGCAAACATATGATCCGCACAACGGCTGGTATAAAAGATGAAGTAGGACGCCCGGTCAATGCAGAGAAGAACACTGTTATTAAATTCGGAGCACTGCCTCAGTGGGTTTACTGGGCCATCGTTTTAGGCGCGCTGGCATTGATAGCTGCAGGTGTATGGGCATATATGAATCAGAAGATCCTTCCGGATCAGATCACCTTTGACCCTGAGACAGTTTCCTTCACTGTAGGCGGAAAAGTGGTCAAAGGAGATCCGAATTCCACATATAACGGTAAAGGGAAGAATAATGGCGATCTGACCATCACGGCGCCCTCTTATCTGTTAAATCCCCTGGCTCAGGCCAGCTTCAGGCTGACATTGAAGGCGGTGGATCCCCGGCGCATCAAATCTTCGAAACGGCGGGCACAGGTCACCGGAAGGAGTTTTCCTGCTCCTACGACTAAAACAGGAGCAGAAGTCGGCCCGAAGTCCTATTCACCGGAACGTCCCGGAGCGCCTCTGGTTATGGATGATATAGAGCCAGGGACACCGGAACCCGTTTTTAATATCAGTAACGGGAATACAGTCAGCGTGGACGGAAGAGCACCAAAACCCAGCGGCAGAGGACAGGATGCTATATCTTTCTCAGTAGACTTGAGATTTAAATAATTATAACAGAAAGGAAGAAAAGTATGAGCAACAAACTTGCGGACAAGATGAGTATGGAAAACCTGAAACCGAATGAAGTAGGCGCACCTACATTGTTCGTCGGTGTCGGCGGAACCGGCTCCAAAATTGTCAGACTGGTGGCAGAAAAATGTCTGCCGGAAGAACGGGAGAATGTGAATTTCGCCTGTCTGGATACGAACGTCAATGATCTGATGTCTGTCGCGAGAAGTGACGCTAAGATCTATTATGTACAGACATCGAATACGCAGACAGTGGGAGATTATCTGGACTATGATAAGGATGCGTCCAGAAACTGGTTCCCGAAGAACGCCGTCATGTATGATAAAACGGTTTCTGAAGGCGCCGGCCAGGTAAGAGCTATTTCCCGCCTTGCGCTGAATGCGACCATTAAGACCGGGAAGATCAATCCTCTGTACGAAGCTATCGACGAACTCTTCAGAAAGACCGGAAAAGAACTGAAACAGGCTTTCCGCGTGGTCATTGCTTCCACCGCTTCAGGCGGAACCGGCTCCGGTATCATCCTTCCCCTTTCTATGCTGATCCGGGATTATGTTAATAATAAATACCCGAATATTTCCCTGATGATCCGTTCGCTGATCATGCTGCCGGAAACTCTGGACAGTGTCATCACATCCACCACAGAAAAAGAAAGCCAGCGGCGGAATGCTTATGCTACTATTAAGGAAATCAATGCCTTCATGATGAAGGGTTCTGGCTTCTTTGAGATCGATCCTGATCTGAAGCGCTACATGCCTCTTCATATCGACGTGCCTCAGGCCGGCAGAGAAGAGCTGAAGAGCCTGAGTCTGCTTCCCTGTGATTTCTGCTTCCTTATGGATGGCCAGGATGCTGAGGATTCTACCCTGGATAATCTGAACCAGTATATCGAGCAGGCTGCCCAGGCTCTGTATGAGCAGAATATCGGCCCTATGCAGCGGAACGCCTTCTCTGTAGAAGATAATATCATTAAAGAGATCTCCAACCGCGGCAATTTAGGAAGAAACCGTTTCGGCGGCATCGGCGCCAGCGTGCTTCGTTATCCCTATGGCGATGTGGCAGACTATGTAGCTTATGGATGGGCAGAAGATGCCATCGGCGGCGAGGGTGATGCCCAGAAATGGGGCAAATATGATGCCAAATGGCGTACCCTGCAGGCAGAAGCTAAGAAGAAGGGGCTTCCCCAGACCGAATGGCCGCAGCGCGGCGATACTTATGTTTCCGTCCTGGAAAACGCCACTGACAGCTTCTCAAAGGCTATTTATCAGAAGTATCTGGACAGGGAAGAAGAGCGTATCGATGAGTATCTTTCTGCGGTCCGTGACTATGCATTGAAGGGCTTCAACAGTAATTCCCTGATCGGCGGCATTGCGTCTACCGTGAATCATCTGGCAAAAGAGATCGATTATGCAGAGGCTAACAATCGCGGAAGAGCGACAGAAAACCTTGGCCATCTGCGGAATTATGAGCTGATCGTCCGTGAGAATGCAGAAAAGATCGCCCATAATATCGTTGGCGGAATTTATGAGAATGAGCGGGCGACCATTGTGGAAGATGAGCGCTACATGATAGAAACGCTCATGAAAAACGATCTGGGTGAATGTGTACATCCGAATGCAGCCCGTTTCCTTCTGTATAAAGTGAGAAGCGCTTTTGAAAGCAGGATGTCTGAGATCCAGGTACAGCTGGACAAGAACCGCAAGGAACTGGAAAAATATCAGCCGACAGCGGAAAACAGCATGTTCGATGCCAATGCGACGAAGAAAGAGACCGAGACCAGCCTGGACGAACTGTGTGCCGCAGAGACCGAAAAACAGACCGACGTCCATGAAAAACTGAACAACTACTTCCCCAAATATTATAAGGCTATTAAGCAGACAGGTGATCTGACCGTCGAAATGGCAGCTTACAGAGAAGGCCGCTCTTATGTAGATGACCTTTGCAAAGAATATGAGAAATTCTTTGGTACTTTCACTGAGAAAGTCGCCATGATGAAGAGAAAAGGCGATGACCTGGTAGATGCCCTGGCATTCAAGAAAGGTAATTCTATCTACTATGTCTGTGCCACTCGTGAAATGCTGGATGAGCTGAAGCGCTCTACGGCCAGTATGGCTTCTGAAGGTTCTCTTCTGGACAGTGAACTGAATGGACAGATTTTTGATGCTGTAAAGAAAAACGTCATCTTCAACCGTGAGATCCTGAATGAGGATGTGGTAGAAGAAGATAAGTCCGTAGATATTTTTGATAATATCCTGCTGGACTATTTCCGCCTCAATGTCCGCAAGAACTGTGAATCTCTGGACCTTAACATCGTGGAAGCTCTGGCTATGGAATACCGCCTGCAGTCCCGTATCAAGGCTCGTGAAGCCATGGGCGGCGAAGGTAAGGTCATCGACCATATCCGTCAGGAAGACAGTCTCCGCCACATCGAAGAAATGATCGCCATGGGCGGCAGACTGGCAGCGCCTGGTATCTCCCGCGCAAAGATGGAAGAGCCGCGTGAAGTCCGTGCTGTCTCTTACAATCAGTCCCTGAACGCTATGAGAAACTATCGTATGGATACTCTGTTTGCCAAGGGCACCAGTGCGGTGGCTACCGACACGGTCTCTAAGTATGAGATGCATTTCTTCATTGCGCTTTATAACCTGACACCGGATAAGCTGGCGAAATTTGCCTGCCCGACTACCACAGAGACTCATACAAAGGATGCCGGCCTGTACCATAACGCTTACACGGCTTATGGAAAGAACATTGGTCCTGACTCCACAAAGAATATGGTGATCTCTACTCATATCGATAAGCGTTGGGATTCTATCGCTTTCATGCCGGAAATGGATCTGAAGTATCAGGATGTTAAGCTGATGAAGATCCACCAGGCCCTGGTATATGCTGTGATCTACGGAGCGGTCAGATTCAGGAAGTATTCTAACGCCAGCGGCGGTAAGATGGTCTATCGTTATGAAGATTCTGAAGAAAGGATCTGCGAGCTGATCGTCTCCAACGGTACGCTTTGCGATGAATTCTATGAGATCCTGGATTCTATGTACATCGATGCTGCATTAGTGGAAGATATCGAAGTGATCAAAGAAAAGAGGCGTGAAAGAGATGCTGTCCGCAACTCTAACTATGAAGATACAGAGTTTGCTGCAGCTCTTCGGGAATTCAATATTCCTGAAGCCCATCGTGAAGATGGAGCACCCGAAGAAGGCGAGCGCTCCAGCATTTTTGAGATCCCGCTGGCTTATCATAATTCTCTTCCCAACAGCCATCAGTACGGCAACACGGTGGTTGCCCTGGTGGATGCTGTGATCAAGACGCTGGAAGATGAGCTCTTAAGATGGGAGAAGGCAGATGATGCGAAGTTCATGCTTTGTGAGAAGCTGGATGAGCAGTTCAGGCTGCTGATGCAGAATTACGATAAGTATGAGAAGCTCAGGAACAACACGGTCGCCGAGGAGAATACGGTTATCGACACTATCTACCGTAAGATCAAGTCTGTTATGATGCAGGTCCCGGAACCGAAGGATTTTGAAGAAAGGCTGAAAAACCTGCGTGAGCTGATCAAATAAGTGGTTTATGAACTGACCGGGAAGACAGGGATCTGGTGATCTGTCTTCCCGGGAAGACAATACCATTGTCTGAATAAGAGAGGACTGAAGCTTTGTATACAGTGATTATAGCGGATTCACAGGACATAGAAAAACTTCAGGAATATCGTCTGTTTCTGGAACCGTTTACCAACAGCCGTGATTTTAAGATATGCGAGTGGTTCCCCGGCGAGGGGGATTCTCTTGAGCTGTCCGTTCCTTCTCTTGGCAGTACAGTAGCGAATGTCAGTACCTGGCGCGCTATCATTTTGTGTCCGGATGACGGGATCCATCAGGAGAATCCTTTTGACTTGACAGACTATAGTGAACCTTCTTTCCCTTATGAGACCATAGAGGATGAAAGTGAAGAGGAAGAAGGCTACACTGAAAAGCGGATAAATGCTTTAAAAGACTATTATAAGCAGCGTTATGAAGAAAGAGCCAAGGCCCTTCGGCAGGCAGCAGAAAATCCACTGACGAAGTTGTCTGTAAGGCTTCTGGAAGACCCTCTGGTCTCCAAAGCCGGTGATGTTTCTGATATCGATCTGGAATTTGAACCGGATGATGAAAAGGAAAAAGCTGTTTCCTGGACAGATACCACCATCGATAATCTGGAATTACAGGAATACCGGCTTATCAGTAAGCTGAAAAAGGAGCTGAGAGGGGAGATCAGGGGGACGGAAAGAAGAAATTTCAACAGTCCTGCTGAAGTGTTCTGTATTGCGAAACGGACATTCCCGTCAAACACCTACGATCCGGCGGAGGATTGGACAGAGCATGACGAGACCAGATACAGCCGGTTCTACGAGAGAAACCTCTACTATGATAAACAGCGCTATCTGATCTTTGACATGTCTGAACAGGATAAACCGGAGTACACCAGCGATTATATCCGTTATCTTAGCACGGCCATGATCCTGGCGGCTCATGATGTACCGCAGGGCAGCATTTCACCGAACCGTGTGTATCGGCTGAATTGTGTGACAGATGATGAAAAACTTTCTGCGTATCTTACGCGTTATAAGAGAAAGCTGGAAGCGACTCTGGATCTGGTCCGTTCCGGGATCCGTAAGGAAAGTGAAGTAGAAATACAGGAGTTTACAGACAGAGAGGCGGAAAGATTGTTCTCAAGAGAGATCAATATTCCGGTGACCTGGCCAAAGGATGCCGAGACCGGCCTTCTCCAGTACCGGCAAAGCCCGGGCCTGTTCAATGACCGTCCGACAGAGGAAAGATCTCCCTGGCTTACATTCCAGCCTGAAACACAGAAAAGACTGCACAGGTTGTTAAAACAGCCTGAACGTGCGGTATCCAGAGCGGCAGAAAATTTAAGAAAAAGTGATCGTCTTGAAGATGATCGCGCTGTGGCCCTGAATCATTATCAGGTGGAAGATATTCAGGAACATGTGAATAAAGAAGAATCCGAGATGGTGTCTTCCATGATCAATGGGATGCATGATGAGGCCTACTATCTTTCACGGCAGCGTGAATTTGCCGAGGAAGTGGATGAAGTGATGAAGCACCGTATGAATACACGTACAGCTATCATCGCCGGTTCATGTGTATTGGGCGCTGCCCTGATCTCTCTGGTACCGGTATTCTTTGCAAAAAAAGATGGTGCAGCAGTTATCGGACAGACAGCATTGCTGCTTATCCTGCTGGCGGCTGCGCTGGCCCTTATCCTGGGTGCGGCCTGGCTTACGGCCTTCTTAGAACGCAGGGAACTTACGAAAGCTATATCTGCCTATAACGGAAAGATGAATGGCCTGAAGGGTGAGATGGATAATAATATGAGCCAGTACTCACGTTTGCTCAGCCATATCTGCAATGTCATGCGGGGAAATTCGGTAGTAGAGCTTAGGGAACGTCTGAATGCAGCCGGATCCCGGCGGCTTTCTATCCTGAAGAGCCATGAATCGGGTATCCTGGAAAGATGTGCAGTGCTGGAAGATGTTTTCGGACGTTTTATGCTTAATGAGCCGGTCGATATAGGAATGGAAGAAATAGAACCTTATAAGTATAATTTTGATCGTGCACAGGAATACGGATATGATATTCCTAAAGATATCCGGGATGCAGCTTCGATCGAGTATATCCAGAAAGGCAATCATATTGACCTGCCTATATCGTATTTCAAGAAAATCAGTTTAATTCGAGTGGAGTTATTTCAATAGCTGATACCGAACTGTTGGGGTGTTTATATGAGGGAATTTTTCCTGTATATAAGAAATCATATCTTAATAGCGCTTCCTGCCCTGGTGCTCATTTTTGCATCGATCAAGGTGAACCTGAAAAAGAAAAACAGGAACAGGCAGCTTTTGATGCCCATTTTAGCCCTGGTATATGCATTGGTCACATCCATCCTGCCAGTCGTGATCTATAATAAGATCGCAGACTTTCAGGCTTCAGAGTGGATCAATGCGGTAGAACGGTGGTTCGAAGAGAAGATATCCGGCACAGCTTCCGGGATCGTGGCAGCTATATTAGGCGCGGTCGGCAAAGTGATGAGCTGGATAGCAGACGCTGTGAATCTGTCGAGCTTTACCGTGATCTTCATGCTGCTTTTGAACAGTCTGATCGTCCTTGGATATATCATCCTTAAATCTGTGCTGCTTGAGCCTGTGAAAGGGATCTGCAATCCGAAGTATGGGTGGTATGAAAAGATCAGCGGCCTGTTCTATGAAAAAGATGCAGAAGATGAAAAACAGTACTGGCTGAGAGAGGACAAAAGACATCTGAGGCTCTTCCTTAAAGTCCTGTTCTTTGTAACGACCTTTGTACTTTTCCTGGCGATGCTGGTTTCATGCTGGCTCTACAGCAAGGACCTTATTGCGCTGCCGCTTTTAGGCGCGCCTGCCGCTATCCTGGCAGGAGAATGCTGGTTTGCCCTGAATGGTCTCTTTGCGAAAAAAGAAGAAGAGTCTGAGGTTTCCGGCGAGGAAGAAGAAACAAATAAAAAAGTCAATTATTCTATTATCCGGGATGCCCTTAAGAAACTGTTCGGAGATAAACTGAGTTCTGACGAAGTCAGTGTTTCGGGCAGTCTTCAGGAGGACAGCGGCGTCAATGCCTATCTGGACAGCCTGATAGACGGGGGCGTTCCCATGTTAGAGACCTATGGCAGATTCATGCAGTATAAACAGGCAGAAGGCATAGAACTGGATGTCAGTTACCTTCGGGCCGGCCAGGATCTGCTGCAGGGGAAAAACGTATTATTCCATAATCCTTTCTACAGTGATCTGAAACCTTATGTCTTCTATCCTATGAACCGGATCCTGATGGATCATAAAACGGTCCTTCTGGTCATGGGAAGACATGGAGAGGAAGAAGCCGCAGCTGAATGGTGCCGGGAGGGGCTTTCCTCTGTGGTCCATACAGATGCATTATGGAAGATCAATGTGCTGGGGAAGGATAGTCAGGAAACGGATATCGGCATTATAACAAGATCCAGCGTCCATGATATGGCTGTCCATGATGCCAACCATGAATTTCTGAAAAATTGTGCCATGGTGGTGCTCTTTGAGCCCTCCAAACTGATCACTACAGCTCAGATCGGTCTGAACTCTCTTATCAGAAACATGAAAAATGAAGAGGTTGATTCTCCGGTCTATGTAGCTATGGATAAGAACTGTGACGGCCTGGTCGATGCATTGTCTCATATCCTGCTGACCCCCTTTGAGGAAGTATCCGCTACCACACATCATACCGGACGTCTTACCTATATGGGCTGGGATGGCGACAGCGAGCATCTGCAGCATCGTCTGCTCCCGAACCTGTCTCGTTATCTGGGCATGGGTACAGAATTATCCACTGTAGGACTGAAGCACCAGGTCGATAAAGTATTCTGGTATGGGGGTGAAGCATTCCCGGTCAGGGATATCCGCTGGATCACAGAACAATATTATTATGATCTGATGCAGTATGCGGAACTGCCTCCCACCCAGGAAGAGCTGAACGAACGGATGATCTTCAGGACGGATATGTGGAGTTCTGAAAAATCTGATTACCGTTATATGACGGTGGAAGATGAAGCATTCAACCTCTTTGAAGCCAGAAGACAGTTCGCGACCCGGGCGAAACAGGAAGGGTTTATTAATGTCATTACTTCAGATTATCTGCTGAAGGATTATATGACAGAAAATGATGGTGTGTTCCGCTCTGACGCAAAGGCTATCCCCTATATTGCCGCGGATTACGCACATACGAACAGAAATATCGTACTGCGTCTGTGTCTCAGGATGAGCAGCGGCAGCATCTGGGAAGAAGAACTGGTCCGTGAGCTTCTGCTTCTGGACTCGGATATCAAAGATCCGCTGACCAGCTTCTTCACAGAATTGGCGGCCTGTTATAAACCTGTCGGGGCAGAAGATAAAGGGAAAGAGATCCAGATCATCGAGAACGGGAAGACATATACTTACGATCAGACCGTTATCAGGAAAAAACGTAAATTCCGTTCTGAAAAGAACCAGATGGAAAACTCTTACTTCATTGATGATGACCGCTTCCTGAACTATGTGATAGGCGAACTCAGGAACCTGGAGTACATTGCAGAAGACGAGCGTGAGAATGAACAGTATGTAGCCAGTGAGATCCGGGGGCAGATCTTCCAGAAATATCTGCCGGGTGAGTTCTTTGTCCTGGATGGCCGTCAGTATGAGATGCTCCGTGTGACCGGAGATGGCAGACTTTTAATGCGGAGAGCTGCAGACCATATCACCGGCAGAAAGACCTACCGCCAGAAACGTGCCTATACCTTAAATGGGTATGAGACATCGACACGGATGGGTGAAACAAAGGTGATCGATGGGCTGGAGGTCAGTCTGCTGAAAGCAGATTTCTCCGTCAGCACCTCCGGTTATTATGAAATGGACCGGTATTATGATTTTGAAACAGCCCGGTTCATAGAAGTGAGCGGCATTCCGGAAAGAAGCTATTACGGAAAGCGCATGCTGAAACTCTCTTTCTCAGATCAGGAAGAATCTGTATCACCGGATGTGATCAGGACTCTGACGGACCTTCTGAATGAGCTTTTCCGTACGGTCTATGCAGAAAACCAGCCTTATATCGTGGCTGTGACACCGGGGGAGGCCAATATTCCATTGACCTATTCCCTGGGGGGCGAAAGCGCTGAAAAGAACAGCCAGAGCATATTTATCATAGAAGACAGCCAGCTGGATCTAGGCCTTCTGGAAAGTGTCAACAGAAACCTTGACCGTTTCCTGGGCATTATTTGTGAATATCTTGACTGGCATCTGGAAACGCTTAAGAAGAGCCTGAATCCCGAAACAGGACCCGGTCTTATCCTGGTGGAGATCCCGGAAAAAGAAGGAGAAGGTTCCGAAGAAGGATCAGAGAAAGACAAGAAAAAGAAAAAGGGCATTCTGGGATTCTTCCAGAGGCTTATAGAGAAGATCAAAGAATTTTTCAGAAAACTATTCCGCAAAAAGAAAAAACCGGAAGCGATCCCGGAAGGAGAAGAGCCGGAAGAGGAACTGGCAGGAGGAGATCCCGAAGAGGAATTAGAAGGGGAAGAGCCCAAAGAGGAATTGGAAGGAGAAGAACCGGAAGAGAAATTGGAAGGGGAAGAGCCGGAAGAGCAGCCTGTAGACGGAATAGAGGAAGAACAGGAGGCTGAAACCGAGGAAACCGGTGACGCAGCTGAAACAGAAGGCGAAGGCGGCATGGATGAAAAGCCTGAAGCTGAAGGATCTTCTGAAGATGAAGCTGACGATGAAGCTGACGATGGGTATGAAGATGATCCTCTGTCAGATCTGCCTTCCACACTGGGAAGCCGTAAAGTCTTCATAGAATTGGCGGAAGATGTAAAAGACGATCCTCATTCCGAACCTCAAGACGGATTCCAGACAGATCCTCAGGATGTTCCGCAGCCAGAAGGAACGACAGTCTCCGGTGAAGCTGACGGGGCAGTTAAAGCTGGGACCGCACCAGAGTTCAAACGGAAAGAATATCATCTCAGACATTATCTTCTGTACGGCGGAACTGAAATGCCCTCAGGCATCGCTCCCGAAGAAACACTGGAGTTCCTTAAGAAACATGGCTATGGCAGGAATGGACTGACCCAGGCCAGAAAAGGACAGCATCTGGCAGAGCAGATCGAACAGGGTATCAGTGGTGACGGAAAAGGACATCGGTGCGATTTCTGCGGAAGAAGTCTTACCGGCGTGGAATTTGAAGTGCTGAAAGACGGAAGAGAACGCTGTTCCAACTGTTCACGTACCGCGATCCGGAATGAAAAAGAATTTGTCAAACTTTATAATGATGTCATCTCTCAGATGAAGCTGTTCTTTAATGTCCAGATCAAAGTACCGGTAACGGTAAAGATGGTAAATGCGAAAACGCTTCAGAAAGCCTGGGGCAAAGGAAAACCATTTATCCCGACAGCAGGCTTCACTCCCAGGACCCTGGGCTTTGCCCGGAGAAAAGGGAATAAGTTCGAGATCATGGTAGAAAACGGTTCACCCAAGATCCAGGGTGCCATGACATTGGCACATGAACTGACTCACATCTGGCAGTATACGAACTGGAATATGGAGAACATCTCGAAGACTTACGGAAGTATCGAACTGGAAGTCTATGAGGGCATGGCGCGCTGGGTAGAGATCCAGTATGCATTCTTTATCCATGAAGCGGCAGAAGCCCGCCGCGAACAGTACGGGACCATGCTGCAGGATGATGAGTATGGGCGTGGATTTATCAAATACCTGGGACAGTATCCGCTTTCCGAGGACGGCAGCAATGTTAAAGATTCACCTTTCGAACATCCTGACCTTCCGTTAAAAATCAAATAACCAGATTTCAACTAAGGAACAGAACCGCCGGCTCCGGCAGGGGCCGGCGTGTTCATGACCAGAGGAAAAGAAATGAGAAAAATCAGAGAATGGATGACCTTACAGGTCGCCAAAAACCCTGCCCGGGTCGTGATCTTTGCGATCCTTGCATTCAATATCATATTCTTCCTGTTTGCGGCTTTTGTGATCAGAAGCCTGTCGCTTAGCGGCACTGAGCAGATGGGCTTCTTTGAAGCAGTGTTCTACACATTGACCATGATCCTGGATGCAGGCTGCATCCAATTTGTTATTGAGGATATCGGACAGGCTAATGTGACATTGGCGCTGATCTGCCTGAGTATCGTGATCATCGGTATGATCTCGTTCACAGGTGCTGTGATCGGTTATATAACCAACTATATTTCTACATTCATCGAGCGTTCCAGCAGCGGCAGCAGAAAGCTGAATCTGTCTAATCACGGGGTCATTTTAAACTGGAATACCAGAGCTTCGGAAATAATCAATGACTTGCTTTACGCAGATAAGAAGATCACGGTGGTGGTCCTTGTCAGTGACCGGAGAGAAGAGATCGAAAAGGAGATCAATGAACGTCTTTCTGATACAGTAAGGCGTGAAAATAACAGTATCAAAGAGAGGGCAGAGGATCTGAAAGGCCTGAAACGGTTTATCTATCTGCGCAAAAACGCTTTCCGCAACCGGGTGACTTTTATTGTGAGGGAAGGTGATGTATTCTCTTCCAAACAGTTAAGTGATATTTCTCTGGAGCGTGCTTCAACTGTCATCATCCTGGGAGATGATAAACTGAATACCGTATGTGCCTTTGGAAAAAAAGAGATCGTGGAAGACCGGGAAAAAGGCAACAGCCAGACTGTCAAGACATTGATGCAGGTGGCGGATATCACGGCATCAGAACGTTCCTTTGATAATCAGAAGATCATTGTGGAGATCACAGACCCCTGGACCGCTGACCTGGTGAATAAGATCATCAGGGCTAAGCAGGTGAACGGGAAATGCAATATTATTCCTGTCAATGTTAACCGGATCCTGGGCCAGATCCTGTCTCAGTTCTCCCTGATGCCTGAACTGAACCTGGTATATAATGAACTGTTTTCTAACAAAGGTGCTGCTTTTTATCCTCTGGAAATGGATGTCAAGGATGACCATACCTTTATCAAAGAATACCTGGCTTCACACCTTCATGCCATTCCCCTTACCGGTACATTGGAATCCAGTCCCGGCTACAGTTTCTTCACGGCAGAGCATGAATCTGATATCCAGATCACTTCTAAAAATGTCAGAACAGATGCCTCTTACAGTGTTTCGGTAAATGATAATTTTGAGATCGAACCGAAAACCGTTATCATATTAGGCCATAACAGTAAATGCCGTGAACTTATGGATGGTTTTGATGCTTTCTGCGGCGAATGGGATTCAGATTACTCCAAACATCGGCTGAACATCGTCGTGATCGATGATCCGCAGCACCTGGAGCAGATGGATTATTATATCGATTATCCTTTTGTCAGGGAAAAAGTACCGGTGTCCATGTACGATCCGGAAAAAAGACAAAAGACGGAGGAGGTCATCAGGAAGTATGTCTGTGCTGCCAATGAGGATACCAGTATCCTGATCCTTTCCGATGACCTTGCCTCAGAAGGGGATATCGATGCGAATGCTCTGGCTGAGCTGGTCTATGTACAGGATATCATAAAAGACCTTCTGGAAGAAAAGAAACTGAAAGAAAGAACAGAAGTGGATATCGTGGTGGAGATCATCGATCCGAAACATCATGATATCGTAAACAGCTACAGTGTAAATAATGTGGTCATCAGCAACCGGTATATCAGTAAGATGATCACACAGATAGGTTCAAGAGATGTGTTGTATTCCTTCTATTCAGATATCCTGACTTATGATGACAGAAATGCTGTGGAGACAGGTGAGTTTGAAAGTAAAGAAATCTATATCAAGAAAGTCAGTCAGTTCTTCAAGGAACTGCCTAAGCCCACAAAAGCAGCAGATTTTATCCGCGTAGTCTACGATGAGACATCTAAAGGCTGCACAGAGGAAGTGAATCCCTCACTGGTCCTTGGTTATGTCCGTGATGAGATCGACCTGCATCTGTTTACGGGTGACTTAAGTGAAATAGATGTAGAACTCACAGACCGGGATAAGCTCATTGTATATAGTAATCACTAAACGACCTGTGCTAAAGGCACTGCGCCGGGCGTAAAAAGACGCCCGGCGCAGCTTTTTATATGGACCGGAAAGAATATTCCTCCGGGTCTACAGGAATGCTCTTAACAGCCATATTTTCTATTTTAACGAAGGTTCCGCGCTCCACAGCCAGGATCACCTGATCGATCTGTT
>CACZSO010000130.1 GCA_902783795.1 uncultured Eubacteriales bacterium | reverse complement strand
GCCTGAAGTGTCAGCCCAGCACGGCTGCCATGACTGCTTTTATCGTATGCATCCGGTTTTCCGCTTCATCAAATACGATGGACTGTTCTGACTCAAAGACTTCATCGGTCACTTCCATGGCATCCAGTCCGAATTTATCATGGATCTCCTTCCCGATGGTCGTATTCAGATCATGGAAGGAAGGCAGGCAATGCATGAATTTCACTTGTTCCCCGGCCTTTTCCATAAGTTCTTTCGTCACCTGATAAGGCTTGAGATCCGCGATCCGCTCGCTCCACACTTCATCGGGCTCGCCCATGGAGACCCACACGTCGGTGTAGATCACATGTGCTCCCGCGACTGCCTTCTCAGGATCTGTCTCAAACTCCAGAACAGCGCCGGTCTCTTTCGCGACCGCCTCACAGGTATCGCGAAGTTCTTTATCCGGGAAATACTTTTCAGGAGCACAGGCCACAAAATGCATGCCCATTTTGGCGCAGCCCACCATCAGGGAATCGCCCATGTTGTAGCGGGCATCACCCATGTAGACCAGTTTCTTTCCCTTAAGTCCGCCGAAATATTCACGGATCGTCATGAAATCCGCCAGGATCTGGGTAGGATGGAATTCATTCGTCAGGCCGTTGAAGACCGGAACTCCGCCATACTTCGCCAGGTCATTGACGATCTCCTGGCCATAGCCCCGGTACTCGATGGCATCGTACATACGGCCCAATACCCGGGCGGTATCCGCAATACTCTCTTTTTTTCCTATCTGGGAGCCCGAAGGATCCAGATAGGTGGGATGCATCCCTAAGTCCGCCGCCGCCACTTCGAAGGCACAGCGGGTACGGGTGCTGGTTTTTTCGAAGATCAGGGCAATATTCTTTCCTTCACAAAGTCTGTGAGGGATCCCGGCTTTCTTTTTAGCCTTCAGATCATCCGAAAGATCTAAAAGGTAAGTGATCTCTTCCGGCGTGAAATCCAGAAGGGTAAGAAAATGTCTGTTCTTTAAACTGATCATATATATACTCCTGTGTTTTTTAGGGGATAGACGACACCTCATCCGGCCCTGCGGGACACCTCATCCGGCCCTACGGGCCACCTTAGGCTTCTCGCCGCGCTGAACGGGTGCCACTGGCACCCAGCGGCCTCAAGGGGAAGGCAATTTAAGGCTTCCCCTCTGGGGAAGCTGTCAGCCGTAAGGCTGACTGATGAGGTGTTTCACAACTCTCCTTTTATCACTTCCACGGCTTCTTTCAGTACTTCCCATGGAATATTCAGCGCCGGCAGCAGTCTTACCTTATCCTTTGCAGATAAGCACAGCACACCTTTTTCTATACAGGCACTGATCACATCCGCGGCTGTCTTTTTCTCTGGTTTGATGCCTATCATAAGGCCCATGCCGGAGACCTCGGCAACACCCTCTGCTCCTGTAAACTGCTCAAACACCCAGGCGCTCTTTTCCCTGACTTCCTTAAGGAGTGCCTCATCGATACGTTTTACGATGCTGACAGCTGCGGCGCAGCTTACCGGGTTGCCGCCGAAGGTGGACCCGTGGTCGCCGAACCCTAAAGTATCCTGGACTTTCTTAGAAAGCAGGGTCGCACCTAAGGGCAGACCGCCGCCCAGTCCCTTGGCCGTGGAAACGATATCGGGCTTAAGGCCGTAATTCATATAGGCATACATTTCACCGGTCCGGCCATTGCCGGTCTGGACTTCGTCCACGATGAGAAGCAGGTCATTTTCCTTTACAAAAGCCTGTACAGCCTTAAGATAAGCCTCTGAAAGGGGTACCACGCCGCCTTCGCCCTGGATGATCTCGATCATGACTGCCGCTGCATTCGTCTCTTTACAGACAGCCTGCAGTTCCTCCATGTTTTCCGGTTCCGCATGGGCAAACCCGGGAGTCAGCGGCTGGAACAGTTCATGATAATGTTCCTGTCCGGTGGCCGCCAATGTGGTCAATGTACGGCCGTGGAAGCTGTTTTTCAGCGTCACGATGGTAAAGCAGTCAGGGCCTTTATGTTCCGCCTGGTATTTCCGGGCTACCTTAATGGCGCATTCATTGGCCTCCGCACCGGAATTAGAAAAGAACACCTTACCCATGCCGCTTTTTTCACACAGAAGCTCGGCTAATTCCACACAAGGTTCTGTGTAATAGAGGTTCGACATATGCTGGACTTTGGTGATCTGGGAGATCACCGCCTGCTGCCAGACATCATCCGCCACACCGAAAGAAGTCACGCCGATGCCGGAGGTAAGGTCAATGTAGCGCTTGCCCGTTTCATCATACACTAAAGACCCCTTCCCGGAAACGATCTCCACCGGGAAACGGTTATACGTAGGGGCTATATAAGTTTTATCTTTATCTTTCAGATTCATAGGACGTTCCTTTACTATGAGGGGATCAACACCTCATCAGTCAGCCTGGCGGCTGACAGCTTCCCCTCAAGGGGAAGCCTTGATTAGCCTTCCCCTTGAGGCCGCTGGGTGCCAGTGGCACCCGTTCAGCGCGGCGAGAAGCCTAAGGTGGCCCGAAGGGCCGGATGAGGTGTCCATCAATCACTTATTCATGCAGCCATGTTCCTGCGCCTTCATTTGTCAACAGTTCCATCAGAATGGAATGGGACACGCGGCCATCCATGATGACCACGTTTTTCACTCCGGCGTGGATGGCCGTGATACAGCAGTCCACTTTCGGGATCATGCCGCCGGAGATCACGCCGTCCTTATACAGCTGGTCTGCTTCCTGAAGGGTCAGTTCCGGGATCAGTGTCGTAGGATCATTCTTATCCCTCAGGATCCCGTCGATATCCGTCATCATGATCAGGCGCTCTGCATTCAGCGCCCCGGCGATATGGGCCGCAGCCGTGTCGCCGTTAATGTTATAGGCATTGCCCTCCCGGTCGCAGCCGATAGTAGAGATGACCGGGATGTAGCCATTATCCAAAAGATCCAGGACCGGCCGGATATTGATCTTTGTGACTTCACCCACATAGCCGAGCCGCTCATCCTTGACCTTCGCTTCTATCAATCTTCCGTCCATGCCGGAAAGGCCGATAGCCGGGCCGCCCTGTTTTTCTATCAGATTCACCAGGGTCTTATTTACCTTGCCTGCCAGCACCATCTGCACGATGTCGATGGTCTCTTTATCCGTCACCCGCAGGCCGTCCACAAATTCCGGCTCCTTACCCACGCGGGCCATGAGATCATTGATCTCCGGGCCGCCGCCGTGGACTAGCACGATCTTCACGCCGATCAGGTGCAAAAGGACGATATCCTCCATCACCTGGTTCTTCAGCGTTTCATTGACCATGGCATTTCCGCCGTATTTGACCACTACGATCTTACCGGTGTAGCGTTTGATGTAAGGAAGCGCCTGCACCAGGACATGGGCCCGTTCTGCATTTGAAAACATTTCCATAGGATATTCCTTCCTTTAGCTGCGGTAATCCGCATTGATGGTCACATAATCGAAGGTCAGGTCGCAGCCCCATGCGGTAGCTTCTTCCGTACCTTCCGCCATATCCACGTCGATATGGATCTTATCCTCTGAAAGGAGCTTCAGCGCCAGCTCTTCGTCAAAAGCCTGCACCCGGCCAGCCGAATAGAAATTCACGGTGCCGTTTTCTCCTGTAAGGTCTATCTGGATGACTGCCGGGTCAAAGACCGGGCCGGCGTAGCCTAAAGCACACAGGATACGGCCGCAGTTCGCATCTTTTCCGAAGACCATGGCCTTGACCAAGCTGGAGGAAACTACGGAACGCGCCAATGTCCTGGCGTTTTCTTTCGTGTCTGCGTTCTTTACATAAACTTCGATCAGCTTCGTAGCCCCTTCTCCGTCAGCGGCCATCTTCACGGCCAGATTACGGCAGACATAGAACAGGGCTTCCTTAAACAGCTGATAGGATCCATCTTCTTCAAGAATGCATTGATTTCCCGAAAGACCATTAGCCATGACCAGCAATGTATCATTGGTGCTGGTATCGCCGTCCACAGAGATCATGTTGAAAGTGTCGGGCACCACATCGCTGAGGGCCTTCTGAAGCAGGGCTTTATCAATGGCCGCATCCGTCGTGATGTACCCGAGCATGGTGCACATATTGGGATGGATCATGCCGGAGCCCTTGCTCATGCCGCCTAAAAAGACTGTCACATTTCCGCTTCCGTCTTTGGCCGGCAGTTCGAATGACACCGCGCATTCTTTGTTTACGGTATCCGTCGTCATGATGGCTTTGCTGGCTTCAGTTCCGGCTTCCAGGGTATCCTTTAATGCCGGCACTAAAAGCTTCACGCCGCCTTTGATCTTTTCAATATCGATGTCCTGGCCGATGACCCCGGTGGAACCGATGAGCACGGCTTCTTTTTCGATGCCCAGGGCTTCACTCACTGCGTCGGCAGTCTTCTCGCAGATCAGCATCCCTTCTTCGCCGCAGCCTGCATTGGCTATGCCGGAATTCACCACCACGGCCTGTACCGGATGACCGCCGTAAACGATATCCCGGTCCCAGATCACCGGTGCCGCTTTTACCATATTGGAGGTAAAGGTCCCGGCTGCGGTGCAGGGTGCTTCGCTGAAGATCATGGCCATGTCTGTCCGTTCTTTATATTTGATGCCGGCCGCTGCAGAGGATGCTTTAAAACCTTTCGCCTTTGTCACGCCTCCCGGTATTTCAGTTATTCCCATCATCGTCTCCTATAAATTCTGTGATATTCTCTTCGTTCAGCAAAAACTCGTAATAGTTCACGTCAGACCTGGTCCAGCCGATCTTCGACCAGAAGGCATTGCCTGCGTCATTTTTCTTAAAGGCGATCAGCGCCACCTTATTGATCCCCATCTTTCTCAGTTCTCTCATGCAGTAGGCCACCATCTGGGTGCCGATGCCCTTCCTCCGGAATTCTTCGGCAACGCACACATGGTACATGGCACCCTGCCGGCCGTCGGAACCGCAGAGGATGGAGCCGATGATCCGGCCGTCAAATTCCGCTACCACCGAAGTGGTGGGATTCCGGCGGATGAAGCGCTCCACATCTTCCCTGGAATCATCCAGGGCCCGGATCCCGAAACCGCGGATGGTCATCCACAAAGCCCGTACATCGTCATAGTCAGCTGTGGTCATGGGCAGGATACGGACTTCGCTCATTTCTTTACCACCAGGCCCGTATCTTCCGCGCATCCAAGTACCAGATTCATGTTCTGGATAGCGGCTCCCGAGGCCCCCTTTCCCAGGTTGTCAAAGCGAGACACTAAAAGGATCCTGTCTTCATTGCCGTAAATACTGATCTCCATATCATCCCGGCCTTCAAAAGCATTGCCGGAAAGATAGCCGCCTTCATCTGCCTTGCCGGCAAAATACACCAGGCCATCCTGATAATATTCACGGTAGACATCTGTGAGATCCGCGATACTGCCCTTCAAGTCCTTCTTAAACAGCGGCACGGTCACTTCCATGCCTGCGTAATAATCCGCCACGATGGGACAGAACACCGGAGGAGTCTCCAGGCCGCAGACTTTCACCATTTCCGGAAGATGCTTATGCATCTGGGTAATGCCATACTGCCGCGGTGCTTTAAAAAGCGGATCTCTTTCTTCCGCTTCATATTCTGCGATCATCTTCTTTCCGCCGCCGGAATAACCC
Source organism: uncultured Eubacteriales bacterium (assembly GCA_902783795.1). Classification (GTDB taxonomy): domain Bacteria; phylum Bacillota; class Clostridia; order Lachnospirales; family Lachnospiraceae; genus UBA1267. The sequence continues at coordinate 8,381 of CACZSO010000130.1, read as the reverse complement.
GTCAGGGAAAAGGCTGTCAGGGCAATATCTTTTTCTATCAGTCCTTTTTCTAAAAGCGGAGCAGCCAGGGCAATGAACCCGCTGGCGTGGCAGCCAGGGTTGGCTATGAGCTTCGCATTCCGGATCTTATCTCTAAACCCCGTAAGTTCCGGAAAACCATAGGCAAACCGTTCGTCTGTCCGGTGGGCGGTGGAAGTATCGATGATCACGGTATGATCATTTTCCAGCATTAAGACGGCTTCTCTGGCCGCATCATCCGGCAGACATAAAAAGACGATGTCGGCGGCATTGATGGCTTTCTTTCTTTCCTCAGGGTCTTTACGTTTCTCATCGGAAAGGGTGATCAGCTGAAGATCTTTCCTCTGGCTCAGACGTTCCACGATCCGAAGGCCGGTGGTCCCGGCGGAACCATCTATAAATACTTTATTCATGCGTTTATTTTCTCCCTTACCGTTTTGATCTGATATTCTACAGAAGCCAGTCCCGTACCGCCGAAACTGCTTCTTAGATTCACACAATTATTGAGATCTACCGCTTCAAATACGGCCTCATCAAAAAGCTCGCTGAAGGATTTGTATTCTTCCAGTGTCATAGTCTCCAGCACTTTTCCGTTTTTAATGCACCAGGCCACGATCTCGCCGGAGATCTTATAGGCTGACCGGAAAGGCAGGCCCTTACCCACCAGATAGTCTGCCAGGTCTGTGGCATTGATAAAACCATTCTGGGCTGCTTTTCTCATGTTCTCCGGAAGAGCCGTCAGTTCATTCAGCATTCCGGTAAATACATCCAGGCACATATGCACTGTATCACAGGCATCAAAGACGCTTTCTTTATCCTCCTGCATGTCCTTATTATAAGCCAGAGGCAAGCCTTTCAATGTGGTAAGGAGCCCCATCAGGTCTCCGTAGACCCGGCCGGTCTTGCCCCGCACCAGTTCCGCCATGTCCGGATTCTTTTTCTGAGGCATGATGGAAGAGCCGGTGGTATAGGCATCCGAAAGCTCGATGAACTTAAATTCCCAGGAAGACCATAAAACGATCTCCTCAGAAAATCTTGAAAGATGCATCATGATAAGAGCCAGCGCGCTTAGCAGTTCCACACAGAAATCCCGGTCAGAGACCCCGTCGATAGAGTTCAAGGAAACCTCGGGAAAACCCAGTTTTTCCGCCTCAAAGAAACGGTCCGTATCGTAGGTGGTGCCGGCCAGGGCACAGCTTCCGATGGGAGATACATTGATGCGTTTCAGCCCATCACCCAGCCGGTCCATATCCCTTAAAAACATCATGGCATAAGCCATCAGATGATGCCCGAAGAAAATGGGCTGGGCTCGCTGCAGATGCGTGTAGCCAGGCATCAGCACATCTTTGTAGGTTTCTGCCTTATCTGTGATGACAGAAATAAGCTGCTTTAATTTCGAAAGAAACGATACCGTCTCATCTCTTAAGTAGAGCCGCACATCCAGCGCCACCTGGTCATTCCGGGACCGGGCTGTATGCAGCTTTTTTCCCACATCGCCCAGCCGTTCTGTGAGCACCTCTTCCACGAACATATGGATATCTTCCGCAGCAGGATCGATCTCCAGGGTGCCTTCATCCAGATCTTTCAGGATCCCTTCCAGACCGTCTATGAGTTCATCCGCCTCTGTCTCGGTAATGATCCCCTGTTTAGCCAGCATCGCCGCATGGGCCATGCTGCCGGTGATGTCCTGCCGGTACATCCGGCTGTCAAAGGAAATGGAGGAATTAAAATCGTCCGCGATCTTTTCTGTCTTTCCGCTGGTCCTTCCGGCCCACATTTTAGGCATATAAGCCTCCTTCATTTAGACGACAACGCCGCCCTGCCTTTTTAGCGGGACGGCTTTGTCCATATTTAATTCTGTGTTATTTCTTATTCTTCTGATCCACCATGGCCTGGACCTTGATGGGCAGCCCGAAGAGGTTGATGAATCCGGCAGCATCCTGCTGGTTATAATCACTCTCGCCGAAGGTGGCAATGTCTTCGGAGTACAGGGAATAATCGCTCCAGACACCGGCTTTGATGATATTGCCCTTATAAAGTTTCAGCTTTACTTTACCGGTGACGGGCTCCTGTGTCTTATCCACGAAGGCTGCCAGGGCTTCCCTTAAGGGGGTGAACCACTGTCCGTTGTAGACCAGTTCCGCATAGGTGATGGCCAGTTTCTGCTTCTCATGCATGGTCATCTTATCCAGACACACGCTCTCCAGATATTCATGGGCTTTGTAAAGAATGGTGCCGCCGGGAGTCTCATACACGCCACGGCACTTCATACCCACCAGCCGGTTTTCGACGATATCCAAAAGACCGATACCGTTCTTCCCGCCGTATTCATTCAGCTTCAGGATAATGTCCTTAGCTGACATCTTTTCGTCATTAAGAGCCGTGGGAATACCCTGCTCAAAATCGATGGTGATATAGGTGGGTTCATCCGGTGCCTGAAGGGGTGAAACAGCCATCTCTAAGAAACCGGGCTTCTCGTATAAAGGTTCATTGCCGGTATCTTCTAAGTCCAGTCCTTCATGGGACAGATGCCACATGTTCTTATCTTTGGAATAATTCGTCTCCCGGTTGATCTTCAAAGGCACATTGTGCGCTTCTGCGTAGTCGATCTCCTCATCCCGGGATTTGATGCTCCACTCACGCCAGGGGGCGATGATGGGCATGTTCGGCGCAAAATGCTTTACTGCCAGTTCGAACCGGACCTGGTCATTACCCTTGCCGGTGCAGCCATGGCAGATGGCATCTGCATTTTCTTTAAGCGCGATCTCCACCAGCCCTTTAGCGATCACAGGGCGCGCCGTGGAGGTGCCCAGCAGATAATCTTCATAAATGGCGCCGGCCTTCATGGTGGGGATAATAAAATCATCCACATATTCATCCATAAGATCCAGCACATACAGCTTGGAAGCACCGGTCTTCAAGGCTTTTTCTTCCAGGCCTTCCAGTTCATCTGCCTGTCCCACATTGCCGGACACGGCGATCACTTCACAATTATTATAGTTTTCTTTCAGCCACGGAATGATGATGGAAGTATCCAGACCGCCTGAGTACGCCAGAACCACTTTTTTAATATCTGCTTTATTCATGAGTTAAGCTCCTTTATTCTTTGGATACGATAATTATACATATTATTTCTGAAAAATGCAAGAGCTAATCCGAAAAAATATTCATTATCACTCTTTTTTGTTAATTATACACTATTATATCCCCGGGGAGCTGTTTTTGTCATTGCATAATTAATACAAATAATTACTATTTCAGGCTATAAATCTGTCATTTCTGGATGTTTTTCTCACCAGGACGAAGGCGGCGGCAAACATAATGGCTATAAAAACGATAAAATACCCGGTACTCCCGGTGCTCTCCAGGGTGGCAATGTAGTCATAAATACCGTGCAGGATGATGGGGATGATGACCGCCAGTCTCCGATAGGTCTTCGAAGCATACTCCTCATTCTGCATCTCATACCGCTTCGCGATACCGTAAAACACACCCATAAACACGCCAAAGCAGGCATGGCCGGGGATAGCCGTAACAGCCCGGGCTAAGGCGGTGGTGAAGCCGTAATTCATCACGTAGCTGATGTTTTCCCACAAAGCAAAACCCAGGGAAACAAAGACCGCATAGACCACACCATCATACTGGCAGTTGAATTCAGGATGGTTCCAGGAATTCCGTTTCATAAGCAGATATTTGGAGATCTCCTCAGAGCCGGCCACGATGACGAAATAGAGGATCACATTATATAAAGTACCCTTGTTCCGGACAAAAAGGTGCAGGGCGCCTTCCAGGATCCACTCCGCCACCATGGCGATCAGGGATGAAAAAACACCGGCTTTTACTAAGCGCCAGAGCATGGAGGGAAGCTCCCTTTCCAGCCGGTCGGACTTATAGACCCAGACCATCAGCACGAGGGCAGGGATCACGGCTGCCGCGATCAGCAGCAGATTATAGGTAAGAATAGGGGTCAGCAGAAAATAAAACATCCTTAATCCTCCTGAAGTTTCATGAATTTATCCCGGAACAGGGCGCCGCCCTTTTCCGATGCACCTTTCATAATAAAGGTGCCGTCCTCATTCTCGATGGCCATGGCTTTGGCCGGGACCAGGTAAAAGGCCAGGAACAGCCCGATGGCTGTGATCAGCCCGCCGATGAGGGCCAGGAAGGTAAAATCATCTTTTTTGACCTGAAGTACTGTGTAGTTCTGCGGATCAGAAAAAGTGACCACATATTCATCGATCTTGATCTCTTCATCCTGCATCAGGGCATTCATGCCCACCATCTCACCGTTATAGTAAATTGAGTACAGATACGCCGGGTTCTTAAGGCTCCCCGTCTTAGTGGAAGGCCCCTGGTCTGTCAGCACATAATCCGGATAGAAAGCATTAAAGTAGACCACCAGGCCCGGCCGGTCTTCTATTTCCGTATATTCACCTGCTAAAAGCACTGTCTCCTGCAAAAGTGCCGCATCCTTACAGGCTCGCAGGGTTCCTGCCCAACCGGTGGAATTCTGATAGAAAGTGTAGCCAAACAACTTCGCCGGATGATTGACGGATATCTCAGCGCTTTCTTTATCCGCCTGCCGGTCTGATACAGAAGAAAGATCTGTTACCGTGATATCAGCGATATACTGTTTCACCGTATCATCTTCCCGAAGGTCGATGCTAAAATCATCGATGGTCACCGCCAGGCTGGTATCCCCTAACAGCTTTGTCTGTCCCGGAACACCGTATACCGCATAAGTCTCCTTCGTCATCTGTCCCAGGCCAAAGCCTAAAATGATCAACATGATCCCCAGATGGCAGATCCAGGCGCCCCAGAGGCCGGCCCGGTTTTTAGAGGCAAACACATACTTCTTTCCGTCTTCAGTAGTGCCGGACGATGTATTTTTCATCCCCAGTTTTTCGAAAGCTGCCGACGGATCCCCCTGGATCACAGCTGTGGGGGCTGAGGCCGGAAAAACTGCTTTTTCAGGATCATTCTCTCTTTTGTAACGTCTGATCAACCCGGAAAGCCTGACCAAGTTGCAGGATAACAGATTCAGCACCAGAAAGGCGGTGATCAGGATGAACCACCAGCTGTGGAATGCATCGTCCAGATGAAAAGCCAGGATGAGCGCTGCTGCCCGTTCATTATAGACCGCACTGTACCACTCATAAGTCTGATTCTGGGTGATGAAACTGGCGGCAGCACAGACTGCTGCCAGGATCACCAGCAGGATCACCGCAAATTTCATGGACATGAAAAACCGAAGGGTCTTTTTTACCTTCCCCATAATAAACTCCAAAAACCGCGCAGCCTGTAGATCGAAGGGCTGCGCGATCATTTTACTGTAATTTTTTTGAATCTTTTTCCTTCATCAGTCGGCTTCCCCCGGTGGAGGGAAGCGAAAGCCTTCCCCTTCGAGGGGAAGGTGGCAGCCCAAAGGGCTGACGGATGAGGTGTGCTCTGTACAAATATGTTTTACTTAAGAAGCTTCATTCCCTCTTCGATCTTCGCTTCTGACGTATCCAGGCAGTAATTGGCCAGTTCAGAGTTATGGGCGCCCTCTGAATTCTCTACATAGCAGAAATCAAAGTACCACTGGGCTTCCCTGTGGATCTTCCGGATGGCATCCAGCTCCTCTTCTGTCTTCTTACCTTCTGCCACCGCATCCGCCAAAGCCGTTTTGAACTCAGAAAGCTTATTGCCTACCTCAGTCTCACGGGCTGTGATCCGGGCCTGCAGGTTTCTGACCATAGCCACCATATCCGTATCCTCATGGCAGACCGCACAGGTAGACAGCAGGTATTCGCTTTCCAGCGGGCTCTTCAGCTCATGGCTGAAATAAACATTACCGTTATCCTCCTGGATGATCTCCATATGGCAGTCGGTGCAGTTTAAGTCAGCTGCGTGCTTACCCTGAAGGAAGGTCTCCATCTCCGGATGCTGCGCCTTCAGAAGCTTCGTACCGGTACTCTCCTGCGTCCAGTCCGCAAAATCCATGGCATCATAATAGGCCAGGATCGCGTCCGGCGTCATACTCGCCTTATCACTGTAAGGCATCATGGTCTCTTTATCTTCAGGCGTAAAGTAATACTCGATTTGGCACTGGCCGCAGGACAGGGTCGCAGGATCGATGGCACTCATGTTTTCTCCCAGTGCCTTCGTCACATAGGAATGGGTGATGACGATCTCGCCTTTATTCCCGGCTTCATTGCCATGGCAGGTGTAGCAGCTGATATTTTCTTCCATCAGCTCCATGGCTTCGTTGAAATCCATCTTATAGGCACTGACACCCATATCGTTCACCAGCTTCGCGAAGTTCGGCGTCTTGCAGGTCAGACAGTTCGCCATGGGATGAGGACGCTGTGTCTTCGCTACATCCTCCAGAGTATACTCGTGTCCCCGGGCGCTGCCATAATCTTTGGCAAAACCATAGCCTTCATAAATATTGACCAGATACGGATCCTGCTCCAGATAATCCAGCACATAAGTATTCTTATCATTTGCCTTCATGGAGACCACGATCTCCGGATAAATACTGTTCCAGTCAGACGCATTTATGGTCCCGTCCTTCGATGTGGCTGCAGGTGCTTCTACTTCCTTATAGGCGATGTCCTCCCGGGTCAGAGGTCCCAGACTTCCGCGGTTCATCAGATGATACAGCACATCCTTACCGCCCACCAGGCCGCAGACAAAAGTCACAGCCAGCAGGATGATGACGGCAGAGACGATGATCTTTACATTACGTTTCGTATCCATCTTATGCTACCTCGCTCTTTACACTTAAGGGGATCCGGATGACCTTCTGCGGGCATTTTTCCGCGCATTTTCCGCACTGGGTGCACTTATCATAATCGATATGCGCCAGATTATTCTCCACGTGGATGGCATCGAATTCGCACTGTCTGACACATAAGGTGCAGCCGATGCAGCCGGCCGTGCAGGCGGCTTTTACCGCAGGTCCGCGTTCCTTATTCGAACACTGGACCGCCACTTTCTTGCTCTGCGGTTTCAGTTCTATGAGTCCTTTCGGGCAGGTCTTCGCGCAGAGACCGCAGCTGATGCAGAGATTCTCGTTCACAAAAGCCACACCATTCACGATGCTGATGGCATGCTGCGGACATACGTTCACACAAGAGCCTAACCCTAAGCACCCATAAGCGCAGTCAGAAACATTCAGACCGGAAAGGACAGCGCTCCGGCAGTCCTGCACGCCTACGTAATTGCCCTGGTTCTTCGTCACATCACAGGAACCTTTACATCTCACAAAGGCTACCTGGCGTTCGCCGATCTCCGCCACGACACCCATGACGCCGCCGATCTTTTCCGCTACTTCCGCACCGCCCACCGGGCAGGCATTCACAGACGCTTCTTCTGCCGCAATGGCTGCCGCCAATGCGTCACAGCCCGCATAGCCGCAGGCGCCGCAGTTATTCCCGGGAAGGCAGGCACGGACCTCCGCTTCCCGCTCATCCACATCTACATGAAATTTTTTTGCCGTAAAGACCAGTCCGGCACCTACGATAATGCCGATAACGGTGATCATAAGGCTGGTAATCGCTATTCCTCCCATAACGATCCTCCCTGTATCTCTATTTAATCATATCAATGCTGAAGTTCCCTTCGAATAAAAAATAATAGATATCCTGAGATTCTTCATTATCTTTAAAACAAATCCTCAGGGAATCAGTCCTCAAAGGCACTTCAAAATATACTCTTCTTCTTTTCTGATTCAATGATGCTTCTTCAGCTGACTTTTCTGATTCTATTGTTATGCCCTGATGCTTTTCTCCTTCTATCTCAACATAGAAATCTCCGGCTTCTATAAGTCTGTTTGAATCCTTCAATTTCTGGGCTTCATACTCTATGTAGATGAATTTTCTGGTTTTTGTCTTCTTATATTCTGAAATACTGCCAGCATAAATCCCGCTGGCTGTATACCGGATAGCATACTGTTCTGTATGCACAGTTTCTCCTACGTAGCAATCTTCGCCTGAGCCGATAATCATAGCACGGGTAGGGTGGGGAAGGTATGACATATATTCTTGACCACAAGATAATATGAAACATACAGAGAAAACACAGAACAGAAAAAGAGTATTTCGTTTGATAAATCTCATAACTGTTCACTCCTCCTCTTATATCAAGTCACTACCCTATATCTTTATTTTAATGCAGTTATCAAACTGTAAATAAGTATTATTCTTTTTATCAGATAATCTACTCTATTTATCCTTTTTTTCATACTTAATCCTCTTTTACAGCGACAAGCCAGAAAAACCCATAAACGCTATCGACATTAAAGCCGCCGCGATCAGCACTACCGGTGCCCCGCGTAAAGGTGCCGGCAGATCCTCTTCCCTGATCCGGGAACGGAT
>CACZSO010000129.1 GCA_902783795.1 uncultured Eubacteriales bacterium | reverse complement strand
TTACCGGCAGGAAAGTGGCGGAAAAGAAAACCGTGGCACTTACCCGGTCAAACAGCTCCTTCAGCCGCGAGGAAGGGTCGATGCAGAAAAGTCTCACGGCAAAATCGCCGTTATCTTTGTAATAAGCATAGGCGATATAGCCGCTCTCCTTCAGGTATTCATAGTCTGCCAGGAAGTCCGACAATGAAAAGTAGAACGTCAGGATCTCGTCTGAATGCTCCACATCCTGATGCCGGTCCAGAAAACGGGTCATAAGGTCACGGAGCGATGTCAGTTCGTATAAAAGCGACCGTGGGAAATCTTCCTCCTGGAAGACCCGGGTCTTTTCACATTCCCGCTTCAGACTCAGCAGCTGCCGGTTCACCTTATCCAGCTGTTTTTTTACCTCTTTATCCTGTTCGAACCAGGGTTTTAAATGCAGCACATCTTCTTTGACGATCTCTGCCGAATACATATCCCTGGCCCTGTCCGGCAGGTTATGGGCTTCATCGATCAGCAGGCAGAAGTCTTTCTTCTCCCCGGAGGCAAAATAACGTTTCAGCATCACATGGGGTGCAAAGGCATAATTATAATCCCCGATGATCACATCAGAGAACAGGGACGCATCCAGGGCAAGCTCATAAGGGCAGACACGGTAACGTTCCGCATAGGCTGAGATGGTCTCTGATGAAAATGAAGCTTCCTGACAGAGAAGTCCGTATAAAGCTTCATTTACCCGGGAAAAATGACCCTTTGCCCGTTCACAATGTACCGGGTCGCACTGGGCTTTTCCCAAGGGGCAGAGCTTTTCCTTTGCCGTGATCTTTGTATAGCTGAATTTCAGGCCTGCCTCCCTCATGATCCGCATGCCTTCCTCCGCAGCATTGGCGGCCACCGTCTTCGCTGTCAGATAAAAGATACGGCTTACAAGGCCCTCGCCCACGGCCCTGACCGAAGGATAAAGCATGGCCAATGTTTTCCCGATCCCGGTAGGTGCCTGCACGAACAGACGGCTCTTCTCCTTTATAGTCCGGAAGACCTGGCCTACGATCTTCTTCTGCCCCGGCCGGTATTCATAGGGGAAAGGAAACTGAGAAGCCGATGCTTTCCTTTCTTCTTCATGGGTCATACTGAACCTGGCCCACTTTTCATACAGCCCGGTATACAGAAGATACTTTTCTTCTATCTCCTCAAAGGTATAATGGACTGCCAGCCGCCGGATCTTATCTTTCCTGACCACCGGCATGTTTTTCTTCTCATCGATCATGAGCTGGATGTAGGTGACCTGCACGTGGACCTCTGTAAGAGCTTTGTCACAGGCCGTCATATACGCATACATTTCCGCCTGGGCCAGATGCACCGGCACCGGTTCCGTGATCTCATCCACATCACGAAAGACGCCTTTGATCTCATCGATGGTAAAGGCGCCTTCTTTTTTATTTGTGCCGTCATAGTTCTTAATTATACCGTCAGCCCTGCCGTCTATGCTTAAGGACAGTCCGTCATCAAACCTTCTTACGCAGGACAACGGAACTTCCGCATGGTAGGATTCATCCATATCCTGCTGGACCGCCCGATGTGCCTGGCTGCCCGTCAGCATGGCATCCTGCACTGCCGGCCCTGTCCGCCGGTTATCGATATCACCTTCCCGGAGGACAAATTCCACCAGTTCTCTTACGGAGAGCCTGACTATGTGCTCATCATCTTTTATCTTCATGAAAATCCCGTGTTTTCTGTCAGTACTGCCGGATAGGGTCTTCGTTATGGTTATCGATGATCTCGATCTTCCTGATCACTGCTTCATAGCTGTAGGATTCATTCACCTGGATCATCACGGAATCCCCCACTTTATGATACATAAGCGCCTTTCCGATGGGTGAATCAATGGAGATGCGTCCCTGGGTCGCATCGCCGCGGATCGATGTCACGACTTTATAAGTCTCCTCTTCATCATCTTCCGGGATGTAGATGGTCACGGTCTTATTGATGCCCACTTCATCCTCTTTCGACTTATCCTCAATGATCTCCGCCTGAAGGATCAGGTTCTCCAGATACTGCACCCGGGAATTATTCTGGTTATTCGCCCGTTTCGCCATGGTGTATTCGAAATTTTCCGAGAGGTCACCCTGGGCCCGTGCTGTCTTCAGGTTCTCCAGCAATTCTTCCCTGTAAGCGCCTGTCCGGTAGGCGATCTCCTCCCGGATCTTTTCAACATCATCCTTCGTCATCTTCATACGATTCATCTCCTTCTCTGCCCCGGGCCATTGATCCAGGGCTCCGTCGTGGCTTTTTATTGTTTCAGCGACACGCTGACGCCATCTCCTACTGGTATGACAGCGCTTTCCCAGTGGGAGCTGTGTTTTATTTCATACAAGAAATCTCTCATCCTTTTATGAATGGTGCGGTTACGCCGGTCTACCGTAGTCCTGGCCTCCAGGATATCACCGCCGGAAAGCACATTGTCCGCAAACAGCAGGCCGCCTGGTCTTAACAGTCTTTCACAGTCCTGGAGCCAGTGGATATACTGACCTTTTGCCGCATCCATAAAGATGAAGTCATAAGGACCTGTAAGATCCGGCAGGATCTCGGAAGCATCCCCCTCATATAAAGTCACCCGGGAGGATAGCCCCGCTTTTTCAAAATTTGCCCTGGCCTCCGGGATCCGCGGAGCATAATTCTCCATAGTATCGATCCCGGCCTCCGGGCAGGTATAAGCCATCACACAGGCAGAATAGCCTACGGCGCAGCCTATCTCCAGGATCCTTTCCGGCTTAAATGCCTTCAGGAAAAAGACAAGAAGCGCTTCCGTTTCCGGCCGGATAACAGGCACGTCCTTTTGAAGCGCTTCTTTCCTGATGTTTTCCAGTACTGGGTCTTTAGGCTGCTCCAGTGATTCTATAAAGGAGGAGAGCCGGACCTCATCCATCACTCTTCCTCCTGTCTGCCCTTGATGAAGGCACTGTTCAATGCTTTTACGATAGCTTTCGAGGAATCCCGGGAACTCACTGTGTAGGTACCCGGCGCGATCTTGCATTTATATACTTATGTCTGCACGAAAAAAGCGGCAGCGCTATCAATGATCCCGTGCTCTTCCAGATCCTTGCCGATGGACAGCACCGATTCTCCCTTTTCTACAGTAAGTTCATAGGATACATGCTCTGTCCTCAGGGTGGTCTTTGGCTGGTCCGTAAAGACCATCCGGCCGAACTTAAATCCCACATAGCAGGAAATGCCCGCAAAGACCACCATCAGCAAAGCGATGATAATACGCATATAGTGGAGGAAATCCCCCTGTTTATCCGTATTTTCTTTCTTTTTTGCCATCAGACCTCCATAATGACCGGGAGGATGACCGGATTGCGCTTCATCTGCTTCCAGAAATATCCGCTCATCTGATCCCGGACTTCCATTTTGATCCGGTTCCAGTCAACGTGTTCAGAATTAAGCACACGCTCTACCGCATCTTTTGCCACGGCCTTCGCTTCTTCCATCAGGTCCTCGGATTCCCGGACATAGACAAAACCCCGGGAAACGATATCCGGACCGGCCAGCAGTTCTTTAGCCGCACTGCTCAATGTCATGGCTACTACTATGATGCCGTCTTTTGCCAGTGTCTGCCGGTCACGCAGCACGATAGAACCTACATCGCCGACTCCCAGGCCATCCACCAGCATGGTGCCATGGTCTACGCCGCCGGTGATGCCTGCTTCATTCTCAGATACAGAGATCACATCGCCGGAATCCGGCAGGAAGATATTTTTCTTCGGGATCCCCAGTTCCTGGGCGATCTCCGCATTTGCTTCCCTGTGGCGGAATTCACCGTGCAGCGGGATGGCATATTTCGGCCGCGTCAGGGTATAGATGAGTTTCAGTTCTTCCTGACAGGCATGGCCGGAAACGTGCGTTTCTTTATTAATGATCCTGGCACCTTTCCTGGTGATGTCATTGATCACTTTATTAATATCTTTTTCATTTCCCGGAATGGGCGATGAAGAAAAGATGATCACATCCGAAGACTTGATCTGGATCTTCGGATGTTTCCCCGCTGCCACCCTGGAAAGCGCTGCCATGGCCTCTCCCTGGGAGCCGGTCATGATGATCAGGGTCTGGTTATCCGGGTAATTATCCAGCATATCCACATCGATAAGCACATCATCCGGAATCCGAAGATAGCCCAGATCTTTTGCGATCTCCACCACTGATACCATGGAACGGCCTTCGATCAGTACCTTTCTTCCGGCATTGATGGCAGAATTCACCAGCTGCTGCACCCGGGCCACATTCGAGGCAAAAGTCGCCACCATGATCCGGGAATCTTTATAATCCGCCAATGTTTTATTAAAAGTGTCAGCCACCATGCGTTCTGACGGCGTAAAGCCCGGACGCAGGGCATTCGTTGAATCTGACAGCAAGGCCAGGACGCCTTTTTTACCCAGCTCGCCCAGGCGCTGCAGATCTGTGGGTTCCCCGAAAATAGGGGTGTAATCCACCTTAAAGTCCCCGGTATGGAGGATAGTTCCTTCCGGGGTGGAAATAGCCAGCATACAGGAATCCGCGATAGAATGATTCGCCCTGATATACTCCACCGTAATATCGCCGGCGTGTATCACTTCGCCGCTGGTCACCACATTCCGTTTTACGGATTCCAGAAGATCATGGGAACTCAGCTTATCTTCAATAATGGCCATGGTAAGCCTGGTGGCATAGATGGGGGCATTGATCCTCTTCAATACATAAGGCAGGGCCCCGATGTGATCTTCATGACCGTGGGTGATGAAAAAGCCTTTCATCTTATCTGCGTTCTGTACCAGATAGGAAACATCCGGGACCACCAGGTCGATGCCCGGCATCTCTTCCGTAGGGAAGGATGAACCGCAGTCCACAACGATCATACTATCCATATATTCTATGACCGTGATATTCATACCGATAGCTTCCAGACCGCCTAATGGTATGATCTTAATATCCCGGTCAGCCAGTGTCATATAACTGCTTCTTCTTGTTTTGTTAGCCAAACAGCCCTCCTTTCTACATTTCTATATCCGTATCCTCCAGAAGCTCAGAAAAAACTTTCTGGAGCGCCTCAAGCATCTGATCATCTTCTACGATCTCATAGACAGCTTCCATTCCCGCTTCATCCGATACATCCTTAAGGATCAGGCATTCTGCCTCATCCTCTTCAGAATCCGTGACCAGGATATAATTCACGCCGGCCACCCGGGTCTGTTCCAGTACATAAAAACGTACTTCTCCCTCGTCTGTCTGAAATACGATACGTTCGTTTTCTCCTGTCTTACCTTCCAATGCTCTTCCTCCTTTTTCAGACATGCCAAAACAGGCCTTCTTTTCTTTTTTCTTCGGGGCCTTCCGTACAGTTTTTTCTTTTGTCCCTTTGATGAAAAGAAAAGTAAGTCCTTTCCTTTAGTTACATTTTTTTATCTTCGTTCCTTAAAAAATCCGTAAGTATAATGTTGGCAGCTATCTGATCGATATATTTTTTCCTGTCTTTTTTCGGGATCCCTGATTCCTCCAGGACCGTCTCCGCTTCCACGGTGGTCAGCTGCTCATTCATAAGGTATATGGGCACGTTTACCCGTTTTTCCAGGAGTTCTTTAAAGGCCAATGTTTTTTCGGCCCTTTCTCCTGCTTCATCATTCATATTCAGGGGCAATCCCAGCACGATAGTGCCCACATCATAAGCTTCTGTGATCTCTTTGATGCGGGCCAGGGTCTGCCTTAATTTCTTTTCCTCTTTACGCTGTATGGTCTCCAGGTTCTGGACGGTGATGCCCAGTTCATCCGTGATGGCACAGCCCACTGTCCTGGACCCGTAATCCAGCCCCAGATATCTCATTTTCTTTACAGACGGGTATTGATATAATGTACTACCAGTTCGGAGATGATATCATCCCGCTCCACTTTCATGATCAGTGATCTGGCTTTTTTATGGTTCGTAATATAGGTGGGGTCACCCGAAAGCAGATACCCGACTAGCTGCGTCACCGGATTATAGCCCTTCTCCTGAAGCGCCTCATACACCTCTTTAATGACCTCCGATGCGTCCATGGCCGGAGCCGGGGACGGTATACTCTGTCCCGAAAGATTTATAAACTGCGTATTCTTATACTCTGCCATAACAACGTCTCCTTTCCTAAAGCGTATGAAACATCAGGCTCACACCTTTATCTTATTTTACTCCATCTTTAAGCTTTCTTCAAGCCGTTTCTCTGTGATTTTTCTGTGACATCCTTTAAGATCCTCTTAACTTATGCTGATATCACAAAGTTCGCAGCCGTTTTTTGTGCGTTTCAGCACTCCGTGTAAGATCTCATTCACCTGATGATCTCCCGGAACACGGACTCTCACATATTCTTTTGTATAGCCGGTAAGACAAGCCTCACCTTCTCTTTTCTCTTCTTCCTCCGTCAGCACTTCTACGGTCTTTCCTTCCAGCGCTTCCTCATATTTCCTCTGAAGTCTGAGAGAAAGCATCAGCAAAGTCTCAGAACGTTCTTTCTTGACATCGTCCGGGACCTGATCTTTCATGGAAGCTGCTTTCGTGCCTTCTCTTTTTGAGTAAGGGAACACATGGAGCTGGCTGAAACCGATCTCTTCTATAAACTGCCTGGAAGCACTGAATTCCTCTTCTGTCTCCCCGGGGAAGCCCACAATCACATCGCAGGTAATAGCCGGATGAGAAAAATATTTGCGGATAGTTTCACAGCTTTTTCTGAAATCGTCTGCTGTATAATGCCGGTTCATCCGCAAAAGAGTAGCATCACAGCCGCTCTGCAGGGATAAATGGAACTGCGGGCAAAGCTTTTTCAGATCTGCCAGCCGGCTTACAAACCCTTCTGTCATAAGGCGGGGTTCCAAAGAACCCAGGCGCAGCCGCCTGACCCCGGGCACCTCATGAAGCGCTTCGATCAGCCTAAGAAGCTTTTCCTGTACTTCATGGGTCTTCATATAGTCATTATAGGTGCCTTCTTTTTCCAGGCCATAAGAAGACAAATGGATCCCGGTGAGAACGAATTCCTTTACACCGCTTTCCGCCATGGCCTCAGCTTCTCTTATCACATCTTCTATCTCACGGCTCCGAGTCCTGCCCCGCCCGTAAGGAATGATGCAGTAAGAACAGAACTGGTCACAGCCGTCCTGGACCTTAAGATAAGCCCTCATCCGTTCCTGGGGCTTATTAAGTGTCAGCGGGCAATAAGTCCTGTCATCCGCGGCAGGGATGATGTCCGGCACGGTCCCCGTAAGGAACCAGGCTTCCAGCACATGGACGATCTTATCCTTATCATTATTTCCGAGAAGGATATCCGCCTTTACCATATCCCTTCTGCCCCTGTCAGCCATCAGCTGTGCATAACAGCCCGTGGCCACGATCAGCGCTTCCGGATTCAGCTTCCTGGCCCTGGACAGCATCTGACGTGATTTCCTGTCGGCAATGTTTGTAACAGAGCAGGTATTTATCACGTAAATATCTGCTTTTTCAGTAAAAGGCAGGATCCTTAAGCCGGCTGCTTTAAGGCTCTCCTCCATGCTGTCAGACTCGTATGCATTCACCTTACAGCCCAGGGTATGGAATGCCACTGTTTTATTATATAAAGAACTTTGATTTTTTACGGCAACAGACATTGACAAATTCCCCTTCAGGTCTTAAGATGTTAATATAAATAGCCAAGGAGGTCCTTTTTCAATGACTACAGTTCAGATATCGCTTAATTCTATCGACAAGGTAAAATCATTTGTGAATGATCTTGCCAAGTTTGACTCCGACTTCGATCTGGTCTCCTCCAGGTATGTGATCGATGCAAAGTCTATCATGGGCATTTTCTCGCTGGATCTGTCCAAACCTATCGATCTTAACATCCATGCCGAGCAGGATGTCGACCAGATCCTCGAGGTTCTGAAACCGTATATCGTCTGATGAAACCGGACAGAAAGGGGCGCTTTTATAAGCGCCCTCTTTTTTATCAGTCATGCCAGCTGATGCTGAGCACCTCATCATTTTCCAGCGCTTCTTTTATCAGGGCTTCTTCCTTGTCTTTAAGCTTTTCTTCTGATTCTTTGATCTTTTCTGATCTCGGATGAGTCACCGGATGTTTCGCCACAAAGATCGTGCAGCAGTCCTCATAAGGCAGGATGGATGTCTCGTAAGTTCCGATCCTTTCAGCAATGCTGATGATCTCCAGTTTGTCAAAGGCGATGAACGGCCGGAAAACGGGCAATGTACAGACTTCGTTGGTGCAGCTTAAGCTGTCCGTGGTCTGGGAGGCCACCTGGCCTAAGGATTCTCCGGTGATCAGGCAGCCACAGTCATTTTCCCTGGCGATATGCTCTGCGATCCGCATCATATAACGCCGCATGATAATGGTCAGTTCTTCATGGGGGCACATCTCATAGATGGCCATCTGGATATCCGTAAAATTAATGACATGCAGGCGGATGGTGCCGGCATACCGGGAAATGATACGGGCAAGGTCTACCACCTTCTGTTTCGCCCGTTCTGAAGTATAAGGCGGCGCATGGAAATAGACCGCATCCAGGAACAGGCCCCGTTTAGACATAAGATAGCCGGCCGCCGGGGAATCGATGCCGCCGGACAAAAGAAGCATGCCCTTTCCGGCCGTACCCAGAGGCATGCCGCCCTGGCCCTTGATCTCCCGGGAATAAATATTGATATTCTCATCCCTGATCTCGATCCTCAATAGTACATCGGGATCATGGACATCCACAGAAAGCCAGGAAAAACGGTCTAAAAGATAGGCACCTACCTCCCGGTTCATGGTCTGGGAGTCTACAGGGAAATCCTTCCGTGCCCGCCGGGCTTCCACTTTAAAGGTCAGGGGTTCTTTTTCCGGATACATTTCTTCCATATACCTGGCTGTCTGTTCTTCCAGATCTTCAAAACCATGATCTTCTATCCTGAGGACCGGGCAGAAAGCATAGATACCGAAGATGGTCTTCAGCGCCTTTGTTACTTCCTCAAAATCATAGTCTGAAAGGGCATTCACATAGATCCGGCCGTTTTCCCGGATCACACGGAATTCACCTTCCACATATTTCAGCGTATTCCTGATCTGCGTCACCAGGGCATTCTCGAAGTACTTCCGGTTGCCGCCCTTGATGGCTATCTCTGCGTATTTGATTAAAAAAGAACTGAATTTCACTTCCTCTTAAACCTCCTGAGAAGCGGCAAAAGGTCTCTAAGCGCCACTAACGTTTCTTCTATTTCTTCTTCTTTTGTATATTTTGAAAAAGAAAACCGGATGGTTCCTTCCTGCCGCGCTTTCGAAAGCCCCATGCCCGACAATGTATTGATCTGTGAGGGATGGGAGGATGAACAGGCAGATCCGGAGGATACATAGATGCCCCGGTCTTCCAGCGCATGCAAGAGCACTTCTGACCTCATCCCTTCAAAAGAACAAGATAAGATATGGGGTGCCGATGATCCATCGGCCTGTCCGTTAAGAAAAGCCCCTTCCAATGCCATGAGACCTTCTCTTAACCTGCTTTTCAGCTGATACAGCCGTTCATTATTTTCATCCAGATGCCGGTAGGCGATCTCGGAAGCCAGTCCCAGACCTGCTTCTCCGGGGATGTTTTCTGTCCCGGAGCGCATGCCCTTCTGCTGGCCGCCGCCGTAGATATAGGGTTTCAGCTTCACCCGGTCCGATACATATAAAAAACCTGCTCCTTTAGGTCCGTGGATCTTATGGGCGCTGACAGACATATAATCGATATGAGAGCGTTCCGGATAGATCCGGTACTTCCCGTAGGACTGGATGGCATCTACATGGAACAGCACCTGGGGAAATTTACTGTGAAGCATTTCTCCTATCTCTTCCACCGGTTCCCGGGCACCGATCTCATTATTGACCGCCATGACTGAGACCAGGATCGTATCCGGCCGGACGGCCTCCCTCACTGACTGTACAGATACACAGCCATTTTCATCCACCGGAAGATAGGTGATCTCAAAGCCCCGGTTCTTAAGGGCTTCCATCACGTTTTTTACCGAGGCATGCTCCACCAGCGTCGTAATGAGATGCTTCCCTGACCGCACATAAGCTTCCGCCGTGCTTAAAATAGCCCAGTTGTTAGATTCTGTGCCGCCGGAGGTAAAGTATATGTTTTTCGGGGCACACTTTAAGGTGTCGGCGATCTGCTGCCTGGCTTTTACGGCATAGCGCTCAGCGTCCACCCCTTTTTTGTGAAGAGAGGCAGCATTACCGTAATCTTCTGTCATGACCCTTGTGACAAGGTCCATGACTTCCGGATCTGTTTTCGTGGTGGCTGCATTATCCAGATAGATTTCCATCATACATTTAGTTCAATACATAATTCAGCATGGCCAGTACGGCCGGACCCGCGGTCTCTGTCCTGAGGATCCTGGGACCCAAAGTGATCACTTCTGCGCCAAAGGCCAATGCTTCTTTTATTTCGCTTTCTTCAAAACCGCCCTCAGGACCTATAAATACCGCAATATGTTCCCGGCCCTTAAGGTCTTCAAACACCTGCCGGGTATGTTCCATGTCTCCGGCGTTTTCATAGGGAAGCAAGATCACGGCTTCATTTTCCCGGGCTTCTTTTAAAGCCTCTTTTAAGGACATGGCCTGGGAAACTTCCGGGATCCTGTCTCTGCCGGACTGTTTTGCCGCACTTTCTGCAATGGCGCTGTAACGCTTTAAACGGGCCTCTTCTTTCTTTTTATCCCACTTGGCCACACAACGTACCATGTCCACAGGAACCAGCCGGAAAACGCCCAATTCTGCGCTTTTCTGGAGGATGAGCTCCAGTCTGTCCTGCTTAGGGAGTCCCTGGTATAAAGTTATCTTAGCCGGAAGCTCATGAAGCGAAGTTTTTTCCTCCAGAATATTCAGCGTGATCATTTCTGCCGTGATCCCACAGATCTCTGTATCGAAAACACGGCCTTCCCCATCACAGACTTCCAGCACATCCCCTGGTTTTTTCCGCAGTACATTTTTTATATGATTGACATCAGGCCCGGTGATCAGGATCACATTTTCCTGTATCTGATCCGGGGTACAGAAAAAACGAGGCATCAGACCCTCCTTGCCGCAAAGGAGACCCACTCGCCTTCATAAGAAGTCTCCAGGATCTCTAATTCCGGATTCTCCTCCAGCGCCTGCCGTACCGCGTCTTCCTTCAGGTTGATGATGCCGGAGACCACCAGTACCGCGCCATGTTTCATATGGCGGGTCACTTCCCGCTGCAGTGGAATGATCACATCTGCCAGTATATTGGCCAGCACCAGGTCATAAGCTTCATCACCTACAGCTGTCTGCACGGAAGTATCCGTCAATATATCCCCCAGGATCAGCTGATACTGTGAGGAATCCACACCATTTACCGCAAAATTCTCCTCTGCCTGGCTGACAGCCAGTTCATCGATATCCGTGCCCAAGATAAACGCTGCCCCTTTTTTCAGGGCAATGATACTTAAAATGCCGGAACCGGTGCCTACATCCAGCACCCGGTCCTGAGGCTTCAGATACTTTGATATCCCATGGATACATAACTTGGTGGTCTCATGGGAACCTGTGCCGAAAGCTGTCCCCGGATCGATCTCGACCAGGGTCTTTCCCTTTTCTTCTTCTGAAAGCTCTATCCAGGTGGGTTTGATCAGGAATTCATCTACACTGAAAGCAGTAAAATGTTCTTTCCAGTTATTGATCCAGTCTTTATCTTCGGTATCCTGCTCTTCGATACTGCCCTCGCCGATGTCCATAAAATCCCTTAGTTCATCCAGGCCTTCCTGTAAAGACTTCATAAGCTCCTCAGAAGGGATATCCTCATCCAGATAGAATATGACATCCGCTTTGCCGTCATCTTCTTTAAGGGCCGGCATCACATCTTCAAACAGTTTTTCTTCAGCCTCATCCATGACCGGCATACTGTCCACCACCTCTACATTCGTGATATCCAGGTCATAGAGCAGGGATGTTACCAGTTCCTCTGCTGCCGAAACGGTATGTAAAGTATACTTTTTCCACTTCATCGTATCAATGCTCCATAGGAGGAAAATTCATGCAGGACCCCGTCAACGATCCGTTTTCCCGCGACCACTCTGCCGTCACCTCCGGAATAATACTGAAGATTTGCATCAGTAAACCATCCGGTAACGATCTTATAATCATTCCCGGCGTAAAACTTTCCGCCGGCAAAACCTTTTACCAGACGCCCTGTCGGATCTGCATAATACCAGCTGTCATCTGTTTCAGCATTACCGCACAAGGCAAAGCCGTCCTCATCGATGACATAGGCAGCGTCTTTGTACTCCAGGTATCCTGCCTTCTTCATTTTCCCGGTATTGACATAGACCAGCCCTTTAGGATATTCTCTATCATAATTATCGTATACGTAGACCTGGATAGTATAAAGAGTTCCTGAAAGATTCCTCAGCCGGGTCTTTATCTCTCCTGACGGTTTATTGATCCAGACTTCTTTTACCGATCCCGGTCCCTTATCTGTATCATACCATAAGACTTTAGCCTTTTTTGCATCGCCTGATACGGTAAAGGAGAGCTCAGCCCAGGTCTTATCACAGGCTGTAATGCAATAATCGCCTACTACTGTCATAAGTACCGGTTCCCGGTCAAAATAGGCTCCGTAAGCAGTTTCTATCAGGTTCCAGGTGTCTTCATAAGAACGTCCGGCTTTTGAATGCATGGTACAGACGTAAAAACTTTTCCCCTCTCTCTCCACCGCTGTCAGCAGGGTATTCCTGGCCTTTCTGGAACTTCCGGTCTTTCCGGCAAACACACCATGGCAGCTGACTCTCCCGTTCAGCATGGAATGTCCCATATACATGATCCGCTCGTTTTCATATTCGGTGGCGGGCAATCTGTAGACCCCGGAGCCCATGATAGTGCGGATCTCCGGATTTTTCAAGGCTTCTCTTAAGATCACAGCCATATCGTAGCTGCAGCTGTAATGATCTTCAGTATCCAGACCGTGAGGATTCATAAAATGGGTATTGAAAAGCTTTAATTCCGTTGCCTTACGGTTCATCAGACCCACAAAGGCTTCTCTACTGCCGGCACAGAACCGGGCCAGGGCATTGCCTGCCGAATTCGTAGAAGGCAGAATCAAAGCATACAGAAGATCCCGGACCGTAAACTGCTCCCCGGGTTTCAGGGACGGATAGACACCGGAAGACATGACAGCGACCTTAAGAAGATCTTCCTCTTCTATGGTCACTATTTCATCCAGGGATGTTTTCTCCGCAACTATCAAAGCCGTCATCACTTTTGTGATGGAGGCTGGCGGCAGCGGCTCAAACTCATCCTTTCCAAGATAGATCACACCATTTTCATCCAGCACGCAGTAACTTAAAGAGTCTGTTTGAAAAGCCGGATCACGGATCAGCCGCGGATGTTTTTTATACAGTTCTTCTAATCGCAAGAGCTCCGGATCCACGGTAGAAGTCTCTTCTTCCTCTTCCGTTTCTGTCGTGATCTCTTTACTTTCTGAGGCAGTACTTTCTTCTCTTTCCGATCTTTCTGATGATACCTGTTCCTCACGGCCGCATCCTGCCGGCCACAGACACAAGATCAAAAGCACTGCCAGTAACCAGATCCGCTTTCTCATGTTCTTTTCCTCATATGAAAACAGGGCTTCGCAGAGCGAAACCCTGTCTATGTACGTGAGAGGATTCGAACCCCCGGCCTTCTGATCCGTAGTCAGACGCTCTATCCAGCTGAGCTACACGTACATGTGTTAAACAACAGCGTCATTATAACACATTATCTGTCTTTGTCAAGAGTATTCCTTAAGAAAAAGGCGAATCTCCTACATCTCCCCCAGGCCTTCGGAGATCCCCAGGATCACGATTCCGACAACCACAGCGATCACACAGGCATATTGGCCTTTTTCCAGTTTTTCTTTCAAAAAGATCCGGGACAGGATGAGGGACACGATACAGTAAGATGCCACCAGAGGAGCAGCCAGTACCGGACGCGATGCCATGGCAAAGACATAAAATATCTGACCGAATTCCTCGGCAAAAGAAGCGCAGGCTTTCGGCCATTCGCTCTTTTTAAAAGGCATATAAGGCTTTTTTGTCTTCGCCCAGAGGAAAAGATAACAGCCGATGCCGGCTATGAAGAAAGTCAGTCCGTAGAGTACCAGGACATCGATCTCCCCTAAATCCAAGCCGGCACTGCCCTCCAGGATGATGCCGTCCGCTGCCGTCCCGATGGTATCAAAAAGACAATACAGGATCGGGAACAGCAAAGCCAGCGCCCCATATTTATATTTCCTGTCCTTTGCCTGGGATTCTTTGGAAAGCAGCTGCCTCTCCTGATCGGACAGTTTCTTTTCTACCACCGCCAGGGCTATGACACCTACGATAATAAATACAGTCCCTGTGATATCCAGCCAGGAAAACTCTTCCGAGAAATTCTCAATCGTGCCTGATGCCAGGAAAAACACCAGCATGGCGATCATGGAAAAAGCGCCGGAAGCATTCTGCACCGGGGAAATAATGGAGAGTTCCAGATACCTGAGGCCCGCATATCCGATCACCATGGAGATGATATAGGAAAGGGAGGCCGGGGTGTATTTCCAGCCATTTTCGATGATATCGGAAAAACTTTTGATACTCTCCGAGAACGGGATGAGCACCAGGGCTGTGATACCCATGGTAAGCCCTACCCATACAGCTATCTTCAGATGGGAATACCTGTCATCCTCATCTGAACTCATTTTATAAAACAGATCTGCCAGACCCCATCCGAAGATGCAGACCATGGAAAAAAGGAACCAGGTCATGGTATCTATCTCCTCATGTCGTATTCATCTATGTTACTCATTAAGTCCTATGATCCTGTCTGCCACATAGACGCCGCTGGCGGATGCATGGGACAAAGAATGAGTCACACCGGAACCGTCACCGATCATATACAGACCTTTATGACAGGTCTCCAGGTTCTCATCCAGGTCCACTTCCATATTATAGAACTTCACTTCTACCCCATATAACAAGGTATCATCATTGGCCGTGCCGGGAGCGATCTTATCCAGCGCATAGATCATCTCAATGATACCGTCCAGGATACGCTTCGGAAGCACCAGGGAAAGATCCCCCGGCGTAGCTTTCAGCGTGGGCCGCACCGTCCCTTCCAGGATCCGTTTTTCTGTACTGCGGCGCCCGCGCTCCAGGTCTCCGAAACGCTGGACGATCACGCCTCCGCCCAGCATATTGGAAAGCCGGGCAATGGATTCGCCGTACTCGTTGGAATCTCTGAAAGGCTCGGAAAAATGCTTCGCGACCAAAAGGGCAAAATTTGTATTCTCCGTCCGCTTTTCCGGATCTTCGAAGGAATGGCCATTCACCGTGATGATCCCGTTCGTATTCTCGTTCACCACCAGGCCATATGGATTCATACAGAAAGTCCGGACATTGTCCTCAAACTTCTGGGTCCGGTAGACGATCTTCGACTCATACAGTTCATCGGTGATATGGGAAAAGATCTGCGCGGGAAGTTCCACCCGGACTCCCAGATCCACCCGGTTCGCCTTGGTAGGAATATCCAGGTCCTTACAGACGCCGCTCAGCCATTTGGACCCGGACCGTCCCACGGAAACGATACATTTATCACAGGTATAGCTGCCCTGGTCTGTAATGACTTCAAAGCCTTCCTCCAGCTTCCTGATCTCCTTTACCGGGGTATTGAAATAAAAATCAATAGGGTCTTTCAGCTCTTCATACAAGTTTTTAAGGACGATATAATTAATATCTGTCCCCAGGTGTCTTACGGAAGCATCCAAAAGAGTCAGCTTATTCTGCATGCAGAGTTTCTTAAAGCCAGACCCGGCGGTGGTGTACATGGCCGTTCCCTCCCCGCCGTGACTCATATTGATATCATCCACATAATGCATGAGTTCCAGAGCGGTCTCTCTGCCGATATGCTCGTACAAAGACCCGCCGAAATCATTAGTGATATTATATTTGCCGTCAGAAAAAGCTCCTGCCCCGCCAAACCCGTTCATAATGGAACAGGTCTTGCAGTTGATGCAGGTCTTGACCTTCACCCCGTCTATGGGGCACTTCCTTTTTTCCAGCACACTGCCGGTCTCAAAGACCGCGGTCTTTAAGTTCGATTTCTTCGCAAGTTCCCAGGCTGCAAAGATCCCGCCGGGACCCGCGCCGATAATGATCACATCGTACTTCATAAATAATTCTTTCCTGAAAATTACTCTTCCGGTCCTAAGCGCCGGAAAACCTCATCTATTTTAGCCCGAAACCGCTGTCTTGTCCAATACTTTTTTATTTTCCCATATCTTTACGTCGTTTTCTTCTGACCCGGTTGATATGACGTTCATAATCACCGCTTTTCAGCAGTTCGTATAAAACATACTGTTCAAAGACGGGAACAGTGCAGGAATAAAAGCCCAGTTTTTCCTCAAATAAACCGCTGAGTTTCTCCGGAAGCACCATATAGCCCATCCTCATGGCCCGGCCGATGGTCCGGGAAAAGGTATTCAGGTAGATCACATTGTCCTGGTATGTCATGGAAAACAAGGGTTCTTCAGGCTTTTTCGATACCGTAAGCTCTGAATCATAATTGTCCTCGATGATGATGCCCTCCCGTTTTTCAGCCCAGGCAAGATAAGCGTTTTTCTTCGAAACATCGGCTGTAATGCCGGAAGGATAGCTGTTAAAAGGTGTTACATGCAATACACGCGCCGATGTTTTCTCCAGGGCTTTTGTATCGATGCCGTTTTTCAAAAGCTTTAGTTTCTCTATAGTAATGCCAAAGGTCTCATACACGCGGCTGATCTTTTCGTAGGAAGGATCTTCCAGCGCAAAGACCTCTTTATCCCCCAGAAGCTGTGCCACCATTCCGTACAGATACTCTGCCCCGGAACCGATCACCACCTGGGAAGAATGGATATGGATGCCGCGGCTTCTGGCAAGATAAGCACAGATCTCCTGTCTGAGAAGCTCCAGGCCCCGGCTGGGTGACCGTTCCATGATGTGCTCCCCATACTCCTGCAGCACTTTCCGCATGGTCCGGGACAGGATGCCGAAGGGCAGGTCCGACGCCTGATGGATCACCGGTTTGGAGATGATCTCTTCTCTTTCATACAAAGCCGGTGTTCCCTGAAAATCCTGTTTCCGGTAGATCACATAGATGCCGGACCGCTCCCGTGCCTCTGCATAGCCTTCTTCCGTCAAAAGTTCCATGGCGTGCTCGGCCGTGATCACGCTGACGCCGGTTTCCTCCGCAATGGTCCGTTTGGAAGGAAGACGGCTAAGGTATGGATATACTCCGCTTATGATGTCTTTAACAAAACATTCGTACAGCTGCAGATAGGCTGGTCTGGCACTGGTCTTGTCGATAATATAGTTCATATTCCTCTGTTCTTATCTCTTTTTGTAAAGCACAAGTTCCGGATCAATGCCATCCTCACCATAGGTACAGATCAGGATAAAGTCCTTGTTGGCGAGTACACCGAAACACCGGCCATCATCATTCTCCGATTCCAGCTGGTTTCCCAGATAAGTGGTCTGGTCTTCCAGAAACTTTGCTTTCATGCCGCCGGGCAGCGGATACTCCAGGTTCACGAACCGGCCCACCAGGGCATTCAGCTTTTCCAGCTTAGGCATCCCTGCTATATTAAGCCCATTGATCTCTTCTATCAACTGCTTTTTAAAGGCTTCAAATCTGCCGTTATCATTCAGCTCTTCGAACCGTTTCCAGTATTCCAGGCCGGGCAGCAGCTGATTAAGATAAGACCGGGCCTGGTCCTCCGTAAAGCCCTGTTGTACCATCTGGTTCACGCTGACATTGATGAGATCATCCATATCGCTGTAGGTGTAAGTGCCGTCCGCATAGCACCACTGGCAATAATGTTCATTCAGCGCTCCATCTGCGTCTCTGCCCATTAAGTCATCCGTCAGCGGCATTCCGCAGCATTGGCAGATCAGCTGATGCGGGGAACCCAGCAGTGTATTGATAGAAACATGGAACAGCCTGGAAAGCAGTTTCAATGTTTCCGTGTTCGGTACTGTCTCTCCTTTTTCCCAGCGGGACACAGCCTGCCGTGTCACATAAACTTTCTCTGCCAGATCATCCTGTGTCAGACCATTTCTGGTCCTGAGTTGGTATAATACTTCTTTCGTACTCATCGCATTACCTCCTTTTGCCATTCCATTGTAATACGGAACGCTTCGTAATGCACGCAACCTGCTGTTGCTTCTTCCATTTTACCATAACGCTCAGATTTTGACAACGTTCTCTCTGTGTTTTGCCTGGCAGTTCTTTTTCTTAATGATTGATGAAATGGACTGCTTGTGTTATACTTTAACTAATGAAACCCTTTCATATGCCGGGGTCCATATTCCGGCCTTTTTAAGAAACAGGAGAATACTATGTTAGTAACTGCAACCTTCAACACCCGGGCCCTTTCCGGCCATGCTACCACGGTCACGATCTGCCTTCCGGAAACGAATGAAGTTCCCGAAAACGGCTGGAAGACCGTCACTCTTTTACACGGCGCCGGCGGCAATCACGCTGACTGGACCCGCTTCTCTTCCATTGAGCGCTATGCCAATGAGCG
>CACZSO010000128.1 GCA_902783795.1 uncultured Eubacteriales bacterium | reverse complement strand
GGAGCAGAAGGCTGTCTGCCGCCCTTCCTCAAACTCCAGCGCGGCCCCGCATTCCGGGCACTTTACCGAAATCATTCTGATCATCTTTCACCTCCCGCGTTATTCATGAAATCAATATATCACCCCCTCCCCCCAATCCGGTTTTCCCGGAACAGGGAAAAAGAAAAAGCCCCGCCAGGCGGGGCTTCAAAAAGCATTGGAAATTAAAACCAAATTATCCGGCAGTCAGTTTTTGAATTACCTGATCCGAACTCTCTGTGAGTGAACCGTCCTCATTGAGAATCGGAGTATCCAGAATTGTCTTGATGGTCACGGCTGTAGCCGCGGCAGAGGCAATCTTTTTCTTGCTTTCCTGTGTAAAGAGTGAATAATCGATTCCTTCCTTTTGAATGATCTGATCCATGTCAGAAATCAGCTGCATAAAAGAAGTATCCATCCGTGCCAGCAGCGTATAAAACATGTAAGTTCTTCGCCGGATGCTTATACACTGGATCGTACTGTTTTCGAATAATTCAACGATTTTATCCGTCTCCGCGGCATTTGCCTTGGCATTACTAAGATTCTTCCCGGCTCTGGCGCCGACCACAGAACCTAATACAAGTAAAGCCGGTCCGGCTACAAACCCGCCCAGGACCATTGCGCCGCCTGCCATACCCCATCCGCCGGCAGCCAAAGAGCCGCCTCCAAAGAATGCCATGGTAGCATTGTGCGCGGCAATTCCGCTCAATGTCGAAATTGCTGTTCCGGTGGAGGCGGATGCCAAAGCACCCGCAGCACTGTAAGCGCCCAGTGCTGCCACAGCGCCGCCTGCTGCGCCGCCGATTGCCCCGCCGATGAGATCTGCGGTCAAAGTTTTTGATCCGGCAAGTTCTTCAAATTCCTGCTGATCAATATGCAGTTTTTTGAGCTCTTCCAAACCGAGAGAATCACGAAAATCGACATTTTTCAGCTGTGTAAAAAGGTTTAGAAAACGCTGCATGCTTTCATTCAGAACGTAAAGCTTTGCTTTCCCGAGCGCTTCCAAAGCGTCACGGCATCCAAGACGTGCGTCCTGCATGCGGACGGCTGCAAATTCAAGCCTGTCGTTCGAATTATTGTTCAGCAATTTCGCTTTATGCTGATCAATTCCCGCTTTGATTCCTGAGCCTACCCCGGTAGCGCTGGTTGCAGCGATAATTCCAATAAATAAAATCGGCAATGGCATAAGTATCCTCCTTATTCCTCATCATCCGAAGATTTCTGTTTGCCTATAAGCTTGGAACCGAAACCCATAAATGCTTTTCCGAGCTTTTTCCCCGCTTCCGCCGCAGCCGGCGCGGCTGCTTTTTTGACATCGCCCAAAACTCTGCCGGCCTGCTCATTGATTTTCTGCCTCACCGGATCGGTTTTGGATTTGATTGCCGCCTGCGCTTTATCGATCACATCATCCTGGACTGTCAGTTTTTCAACCGGAACCAGGATCTCATCATTAATGAGCGCAACGACAGCCTGACGGATCATATCAAGCCGATTTTCAAGCTCATCAACTACAGGACGGACAACTTTATACGGTTCCATAGAATCCTTCAATCTGACAAGCTCTGTTTCGATCGTATGAACAGTTGAAATATACTGCTCCATTTCAAACAGAATACTGTCCCCCATCTCCAGCTTTCGATTGATCTTTTTCAGCAATCTTTTTTCAGTCTGATCAAAATTGCTGTCGCTGTGTGCTATCAGAAGAAGGTTCCACATCAGCTGCCGGGCAGACACTCCTTGTTCGATATCTTCAACAGTATCGAGAAGCGCCTGTTCAGTGAATTCTGATAAAACATCAAAAGCTTCCTCCGGGTCATGCGGAAGTGATGATGTTTTGTTTTCGCACTCGGCAATCAGACCGCTCCGATATTCAGGATAGTCCTCTCCAAAAATCTGAACCCCGATCTCATCCAGTTGTTTGGATTCATCCGGAGTTACAGATCTGTCAGCGGTGACAACGTAATAGAAAATTTTAAATGCGCTTTCTCTGGCGACCAGAATCATATTTTCCTCCTCTATAAAATCAAATCATCCGTTGAGTCCATCAATGAGTCAAATTCCGCCTGATTGGTGAACTGCGGCTTTCTTCCCAAAATCCGCTGGATCGTAATATTTCCATGGATAACCATGTCGGAATCATTCAATGTGATGC
>CACZSO010000127.1 GCA_902783795.1 uncultured Eubacteriales bacterium | reverse complement strand
GGCAAGGATCTGTGTTATCTGGAGCGGTTGGATACCTGGGTACGTCCCGGCGCTGTGGCTTATATGCAGAAACGTGCGGACAGTGAGCCTGAAGTGCCCGGCTGGATCTACCAGTTCGCCCTGGTCTTCGATATCAATGGCGGCACCGGTGCCTGGCATTGCGCCGATATTCCTTTTGTGTTCCATAATACGGAGCTGGTCCCCGCTGCTAACATTGAAGGTGTCTCAGATAAACTGGAGAAAGAGATGGCCGGCGCTTTGCTGGCTCTGGCTAAGAACGGGGATCCTAACCATCCGGATATGCCGGAATGGAAGCCCTATACCAGCGATGATCATGAAACCATGATCTTTGACCGGGAATCTTTCTGCATGAAGGATCCTGACACGGAACTGATCTCTCTCATCAAGACCTATGGGCCTAAGTCCGGCATCCTGGTGGCCTCTGTTCCGAAGGATACCGAGGAAGAAGAAGGAAGAGACTGGATGTATTGATCTTATAAACAGAAGGGGCCGGGCGGCATCTGCCGCCCGGCCCCTTCTTCTTTACCACACTCTCACGATCTGTTCATAAACGACCAGCTCTTTATCGGTGATCTTCCGGTTTTCATGATAATGGCCGAAGAGCCAGGCGATGTACTTTGTCTTCGACCGTACTTCCTCCAGATACAAAGACTGAGTACTGGGCTTGAAGCGTCCGCCCCATCCCAGGGCCACCACAGATTCCGGCGCTTCATGAGAAAAGATCAGGTCTACCTTAAAACCATGGGCCTTAAGATTAGCCAGACCCCGTTCTTTTTCTTCTTCTGAAGCCAGTTCCTGGGGCCACCAGCTCTCCCCTTTGATCCGGAAGGGACGTACGTAAAAATACTTATTCTCCTGTTTCAGCATGGCTTTCTTTTTCCGGAATTTCGGGTCTTCCGGATCCAGAATGCCCGCAGCGTAATTCTCCTGAAGCTCTTCTCTGGAGGCCAGGCCCATGATATCGTGGGAAGGGGCGCCGCCAAAGGCAAAGACCTTGACCGCATCCAGCGTAAATACCCCGCCCCGCATGAGATGGATCACATGAGGCCGGATCTTATGCACCAGGCCGCCCTGCCATTCCTCCTCCGGATAAGCATTCAATCGGTCGAAATTCTCATGATTTCCGTCCACGAAAAGTGTGGTAAAGGGCCGCTCTTCCAGCCAGTCCAGCCAATGTTTCTCGTGCCTGCTTTCTGTATCTTTGTTCCAGACCAGTCCAAAATCTCCCAGGATCACTACATAGTCATTCCGGCTCATTTCTTTCTGTTCAGGAAAGTTCTCGTTTGAAAGCCGTTCCGGATTCCCGTGGATATCGCCGGTAACGTAAATCATCCTGCACCCCTCATTCTTCCGCCGCCTTAAAATTATAGACCGGGCGGATGATCTTATCGATGGTCACCGTATCCTGCACATGTTTCACGATATCTTCCATGGGTTTGTAAGCCATGGGGCATTCATCCAAAGTTTCCCGGCTTACTGTGCTGGAAAAGATCCCTTCCATCTGTTTTTTAAACTCCGACACGGTAAAGGACTGTTTCGCCTGCGTCCGCGACATGAGTCTCCCGGCCCCGTGAGGGGCAGACTCATTCCATTCAGGATTACCCTTCCCGGTACAGATAAGTGACCCGTCCCGCATATTGATGGGAATGATCAGCCGTTCTCCGGCCCCGGCAGAGCAGGCGCCCTTTCTCAGCATCATCGTCCCGGTGTCAATGTAATTGTGTACGGATTCAAAGCTGTCTGTCTCGTGAAGCTTCATGGCCGATAAGATGGTATCTGCCATGGCCAGCCGGTTGTAATGGGCGTATTCCTGTGTGATCTTCATGTCATTAAGATACGCATCGAACAGATCCTCTTCACAGTAAGCCAGCTCATAGGGCACCGGCTCTGTCGTGGGCTTGATCTCCTTTAACGCAGCCTCTATCTCCCGCTCACGCCCGGCCTCTTTCAATTCCCGTATCTTCTGTTCTATAAGTTCTTTCCTGTCTCCGTTTTTGAGCCGGTTCCAGGCTTCTTTCTGATAGAAGCCGGCCACCTGTACCCCCAGGTTCCGCGAGCCCGAGTGGATCACCAGATACAGCGCACCTTCATCGTCCTTATCCAGCTCGATGAAATGATTGCCGCCGCCCAGGGTACCCAGACTCTTCAGGATCCGCTCTTCATTGCCCATAGGACACAAAAGCTCTTCCAGCCGTGTCCGATCCAGATATTTATGGGTTTTATCTCTGATGGCAAATCCTGCGGGGATCTGTTTATGGATCACGCTGTCCAGCTTCGGCAGGTCCACCCGCTTCTCCTTAAGCTTCACCACCAGCATGCCGCAGCCTATATCCACGCCCACCAGGTTCGGGATGACGCGGTCTCTCACCGTCATGGTGGACCCGATCACACAGCCGGCCCCTTCATGGCAGTCCGGCATGATACGGATCTTTGCCCCCTGCATGGACGCCTGGTTAAGGAGCGCCATCAGCTGGCCCTCCGTCCCGGTGGTGATCTCATCAGTATAAACGATGCAAGTATTGTATTTTCCTGTAAGTGTGATCATATACTCCTGTTATTTTACATAATACCCGGTGCCGAAGTTCAGGATCTCATCATACATGGCACTCATGGCGGCGCCGGGGTCCTCCACATTCGGATTCATGAAGAGACCTGACATGACGATATTCCCGCCGGGGCCGTAGAGTTCCATGGCTTCCCTCATTTTCCTGCGAAAATCTTCTGCCGTGGGATGCATGCCGGGGGTGATCCATTTCGCCTGGATATCCCAGCAGCCCCAGAACACCAGTCTGTCGCCGCAAACTTTCTGCAGGGCCACCAGATCATTCTCCGGTGCGGAGATCCGCCAGGCTTCAAAGCCTTCATCGGCAAAGCCCGGCACCAGCATTTCTGCCTTGCCGCAGACATGCATGTCCGGGATCATGCCATAAGCGCGGACTGCCTCTGCCCAGCGTTTATGCTGCGGGAAGATCAGTTCATTATAGGTATCCGGTGAAATGAACAGCCCCCGCTCATGGGCAAAGTCGTCGAAGATCGTGACGATGTCCGGGTCAAAGTATTTCTTGATATATTCTAATGTATTGATGCGGTAGTCGGTGATGGCAGTGAGCAGTTCTTCGCAGGCTTCCGGTTCTTCGATCATGGCCATCAGTCCATCCACCATGCCCATGAGATCCACCAGTCTGAGGAAAGGACCGTTCCAGCAGCCATAAGTTACGACCTTTTCGTTCCGGTCAACACCCTCCAGCTGTTCCTTCGCCATCCAGGCCTCCGGTCAATCCCACCGGCCCATTCTCGAATTCCTCCCGCATGCCGCCGCAGCCAGCTTCATCGAATTCGCCGCCGATGTGATCATGGCTCTGATGGTAATAGATAGCCATCAGATTATCTTTTCTGTTCATCATGATAGAAGAGTCTCCATATTCTCTGATTCCCCGGCAGACCACTCATAAGAACACTTCATCCGCATTCTTTCAACCATTATAAGCGTTTCTGCCTCTTTCTCTCTTGCCGCTAAGCTGGTTTCTTATCAGGTCTTCACCATCTTTCAACCTCTTTAAAGATAGCATATCCCCGGCCCCTTTTCAATTCTTTTTCAGATCAGATATAAAGGCTTACTGTAAAACGGATACTCCTCTTTTGATCTATTCGATTTGTCCGCTGATTTGCTTTTTACTCCTGTTTTGCAAGTTCCCCCTTTCCCAGGTTTTTTTTTGCAAATATATTACTAACAGATAAAACCAGGGGAGGGTCTTTTTCCCTCCCCTGAACAAGCCAGTTTCTCAGTATTCCTTTAATAACTCTCGCGTCTCTCTCTTCACTTTTTTCCTGTCATAGTCTCTGGTGCTTTTATGCACTTCTGAAGGTGCCGGATACTGCGGCCGGTCATGGTCTTTTTTCAGCGCAACCGCCACTTTGACGCCTCTGACTTTCACAATTTTGTATTTTTTCGCCATTTCCCAACCTTTCTTCAGGGATATTCATCTGCTTTTTCAAGTTACATCCGCCTTCCCTTGAGGCCTAAGGTATTCTAACTAACGCCTTCCCCTTGAGGCCTAAGGTGGCCCGCAGGGCCGGATGAGGTGTTCACAGCATATACACCATCATCTTAACCTACGCAGATATCATATCACAAAAAAGCGACGCAAGAAATAAACCGCAGGTTTAGTAAACAGCTGACCTTACTTCACCACTTCCAGGCGGATAGTATTCGTATTGCCGGATTTTCCGCCTATCTGCCCGCCGGTCAGCACTACATTGTCACCCTTGCTCAAGCCCAGGACTTCTTTCGCGTACCGCAGCGCATAATAGAACATAACATCCACGGAATTGAACTCTTCGCTCATGACCGGCGTCACACCCCAGCTTAAGTTCAGCTTCCGCCATGCCTTTTCGTTCGTGGTCATGCCGATAATATCCACAGGACAGCGGAACCGGCTCACCATCCGCACGGTAATGCCGGACATGGAACTGATGACGATGCCCTTCGCATTCGTGTCGATGGCCATGGCGCAGGTGGAATG
>CACZSO010000126.1 GCA_902783795.1 uncultured Eubacteriales bacterium | reverse complement strand
TGTAATCTGGAGCATGTGCTCTGGAACAGGCTGAGGCACTTAAGCAGCCGGGAAAAGATACGGTTGGCTGATGAATTTGCGGAACGGTATGAGGGAAAGCTGGAAGAGTTCATACGGTTCATCACTGACCCGGACCTGGCAGTCTCCGGCACTTACCGGGAAACCTGGGAATTCATCGAAGAAGATACGAATTCATTGAACCGTCATACAAATATCCACCTGATATTTACAGGAAAATAAAAGAGAACATAAAAAATATCCCGCCATAAGCTTTGCGCTTATGACGGGATATTTTTATAAGAGATATGTCTGAAATAGGGTTAGATGGCTTCGGCATTGACGAACTGGGAGTTCCACAGTTCGGCGTAGAAGCCGCCTTTTTCCAGGAGTTCGTCGTGAGAACCGGTCTCCACGATATCGCCGTCCTTCATGACCAGGATCACATCCGCATTCCGGATGGTGGAAAGACGGTGGGCGATGGTAAAGGAAGTACGGCCCTCAGTGAGCTTATCCATGGCGTTCTGCACCAGCTGCTCGGTACGGGTATCGACAGAAGAAGTAGCCTCATCCAGGATCAGGAACTTCGCGTCATCGATCATGGCACGGGCAATGGTGAGAAGCTGCCGCTGGCCGGCGGAAAGGTTCGTGGCATCACTTAAAACTGTATCATAGCCCTGGGGCAGGGAACGGATGAACCGGTTCATGCCCACGGCGCGGCAGGCGGCGACTACTTCGTCCAGACTGACATCCGGCCTTCCGTAGGCCACGTTTTCAAATACGGTACCTTCAAACAGCCAGGTGTCCTGCAGGACCATGCAGAACTGGTCGTGAACAGCTTCTCTGGTCATATCTCTGGTGGAGATGCCGTCGATCTTGATGCAGCCATCATCCACTTCGTAGAAACGCATCAGCAGATTCACCAGCGTGGTCTTTCCGGCGCCGGTAGGTCCGACGATAGCCACCTTCTGGCCAGGCATGACCTCGTAGGAGAAATCATGGATGATGGGATGGTCCTTATCATAGCCGAACTTCACGTGTTCGAAGGAAATATGGCCCTTTACATCCTCCAGTGTTTTGATCTTAGTATCTTCATTTTCCATTTCAGGTTCTTCCAGGAAATTAAAGATACGTTCTGCACCGGCTACAGCCGTCTGCAGAGAAGTCATAGCCTGGGCCACCATGGAAAGGGGCATGGTGAACATACGGACATAGAGGACAAAGGCGATGATGACGCCGTAGGTGATCTTTCCGTTCAGCACCATGATAGCGCCCATGACACAGACTGTCACATAACCCAGGTTGCTTAACAGGGTCATCAGGGGCCGCATGATGCCGGAGATAAACTGGCTCTTCCAGTTGGCTTCGTAGAGGAGCTGGTTGATGCGGTTGAATTCCTTTGAGGCATCCGCTTCGCCGTTATACGCTTTCACGATAAGATGTCCGGCGTAGATCTCCTCGATGTGACCGTTCATTTCACCCAAAGTGGCGGAACGGGCACGGAAGTAGGGCTGGGACTTCTTGATGATGACATTCATGATAAAGAACCCGGCAAAGGCGAAGACCATGGAGACCAGGGCCAGCCATACGTTCGTGATCAGCATCATGATCCCGCAGCCCAGGAAAGTGGCCGTAGCCGATACGATCTCGTTGGCCGACATACGAAGGCTCATGCCTACGGAATCGATATCGTTGGTGACACGGGAGAGCACATCGCCGAAAGAGGCGCTGTCGAAGCGGGAGAGGGGGATCCGGTTCAGTTTATGGGAAATATCCTCACGAAGGGTCCAGTTGATCCGGTTCGATGTCAGTACCATCATCTGATGTTCCACAAAAGTCAGCAGCGCGGAAAACAGATAAAAGCCCAAAATCCAGCCCGCGGTACGGAAGATGCGGCCCAGATCCATATTGCCTGATTTCATGCCTGCCTCGATCAGGTTCGTGATCCTGGAAAGCATGTTAGGCGCAAAAATCGTCAGTACGACAGAGATCAGGGTGCAGGAAAAAGCAATGATCACTGCGGGAAGGAATTTCCTGAAGTAAGCCAAGAGCTTCCTCAGCGTTCCTATCATATCATGAGGTTTTTCGGCTATCGCCATTCTGCCTCTGCCGCCTCCGCGGCCCTGCTGCATCCTGGCTTGCCCGAATTCATATTCATTCTTAGCCATTAGCAAGTTCCTCCTCTGACATCTGGGTATAAGCGATCTCACGATAGACGCTGCAGTTTTCCAACAGCTCCCTGTGAGTGCCATGGCCTACGATCTCGCCTTCGTCCAGGACGATGATCTGGTCAGCATCCCGGATCGTGCCGATACGCTGGGCTACGATCAGGGTCGTAACGCCGGCAGTCTTTTTCTTAAGAGCGCCCCGCAAGGTACGGTCTGTCTTATAGTCCAGGGCGCCGAAGGTATCGTCAAAGATGTAGATCTCGGGTTTACGGAACACGGAACGGGCGATGGAGATACGCTGTTTCTGGCCGCCGGAAACATTCGTGCCGCCGCGGGAGATAAAGGTGAAATAGCCATCTTCCTTTTCTTCCACGAAATCTTTGGCCTGGGCGATCTCGACGGCTTTCTTTACTTCTTCGAAAGCTTCTTCTTCCGTATATCTCAGTTCGTTTTCACCGTAGTTTACATTAGAATAGACGGTACCGGTAAAAAGAATGGCACGCTGAGGTGTATAGCCGATCTTATTGTGCAGGACCTTCAGGTCATAATCCTTAACATCCCTGCCGTCCACCAGCACCTGACCTTCGGTCACGTCGTAGAAACGGGGGATCAGGTTCACCAGGGAAGTCTTGCCGGAACCGGTGGCGCCGATAAACGCTACGGTCTCGCCGCGGTTCGCGGTGAAGGAGATATTATGGATGACATCGGCTTCACTGTCGGGATAACGGAAAGCCACATTCCTGAATTCAACCACACCTCTCATACCGCCTTTGCCCCGCATTTCGCTGCCGTTCTTTACGTGAACATCCGTATCCAGGACTTCGTTGACACGGTTGGCACAGACGGACACACGCGGCAGCTGATTGAAGATAAAGTTCAGGCTCTGGATAGAGAAGAGCACGCGGCTGGCGTAGTTGGAGAATACCACCATGGTCGAGAAGGTGTTCAGGGCTTCCATGCTGGAGGTCTTCGAAATGATCCAGGCGCCGATGCAGTAAATGCCGATGGTCAGGATATTCTGGGTAAAACGCATGGTGGGCTGCATGACAGTCATGGCCCGCTGGGCCTGCAGCTGGTTTTTCGTCAGCGTATCATTACGGTCCGTAAATTTATCCATCTGATAATCGGCCGCGTTATAAGCCCGGATGACACGGATACCCGTCATGTTTTCTCTGGTCACGGCATTCAGGTTATCCGTCAGGACCTGCATCCTCCGGAACCGGGGATGGGCATAAAGGATAACAAAAATGACCACAGATAAGACGATGATCACACAGCCTGCGGTAAGAACTGTCCACTGCCAGTGCCCGCCGGCCATTTTGGATAAAGCGATGCCGACTGTGATGGGCATGTTGACGATCATGGTGAAGCCGCCGGCCACAAAGTTCTGGATCTGCGCTACATCGTTCGTGGAACGGGTGATGAGGGAGGCTGTGGAGAAACGGTCGATCTCTTCGGGAGAGAAGGACTGGACTTTAT
Source organism: uncultured Eubacteriales bacterium (assembly GCA_902783795.1). Taxonomy (GTDB): domain Bacteria; phylum Bacillota; class Clostridia; order Lachnospirales; family Lachnospiraceae; genus UBA1267. The sequence goes on along the minus strand of CACZSO010000126.1, from coordinate 4,774 downwards.
GAAAGATCTTATCTCTTAAGTCTCTGGAATAGTAGGCAGAAAGCCTGGAACTCACAAAACCGGAACAGAACATGACCAGCATACTTAACACGGCCATGATCAGCATCATAGCACCGGTATTCAGGATCTCCTGCATGGTACTTCCTTCAGTTTCGATGAGTCTGGTAATGGTGGACATGTAGCCCGGGATCCTGAGGTCTGTAATGACCTGGGCTACGACAAGGGCAACACTGATACAGATCAACATCCATTCATGGGCATTCAGCCGTTTGAATATCGATATCATATGGACCAAACCCTCCTTTTCTTGATTATTATGTCTATAATAGTTTAGCATAATACAGTGAAATATAAAACTGTTTTTTGAATGAACAATAATCTTCGGTATTATAAATGATACCAACGCTAAAAGCCGGACTCTATGGAATGTTTATATTCCGGTGAAGGATAGACTTCCAGGCGTGCCGCTCATGGCGCCGGCCGGAAGACGATCATCCTTCTTATCCAAGACCGTTTTCACATCCTGTCTGTTCCGGCGGACGCAGCAGGATCCATATGTATAAATCACTATGGGGACCTGACAAAATAACGAATTGTTATTGAAAAAACAGCTGAAAGTGTTTATAATGAATACACAATGAATAAAGAGAAGAATCCCAGCAAGGAGAAAGCGAGATGACAGATATACTGGCCGTACGGGAAAAGTATAAGGAAATAACCCGGAAACTGATCGAAAACCAGATGACGGTCACCGCCATGGAGAGCTGTACCGCAGGACAGGTCGCTTCGTTGATCACGGATACGGAAGGTTCATCAGCCGCCTTCAGAGGTTCCTATGTCACTTATTCAAATGAAGCAAAGATAAAATGCGGCGTCCCGAAAGAGACCATCGATAAGTACTCGGTGTATTCGGCTCAGACGGCTATAGCCATGGCCCGGGCGGCGAGAGACGCCTTCCAGGCAGACATCGGCATCGGGGTCACCGGCACCATGGGCAATGTGGATCCGGAGAACAGCGTCAGTTCCATCCCGGGCCAGGTCTGGTTCGCCATCTGCATGGAAGAACTGGAGATGGTCTATTTCAAAAATGTGGAGCCTCAGCCTTCCCGCAGTATGTATAAGATGGAGGTGGCAGGGCTTATCGCGGACGAACTTCTGAAGCTTTCACCTTTTGTCTAAAGAAAACATTGTTTTATAAAGCTAATTCGTGATATTGACGCATTGCCTTAAGAGATGAAAGTTAATATAATACTTGTGTAACGTAGATGGCAGTCCCGTTTTCAGGAGGTTAATTCTTATTTATACGGGATAGGCCTGTTAAGCCTGTCAGTCATGGCACACTCTGGATCCTTTATAAGCTTTCCTGGTGTGCCTTTTATCGTTTTTTCGGGAGGACTTATGAAAAAAGTCGGAATCATCATGGGAAGTGACAGTGATCTGCCGGTTATCCAGAAAGCCGCAGATACGCTTGCTTCTTTTGGTGTGCCCTTTGAGGTACACGTGTATTCAGCCCACCGGACTCCGGAAGAAGCCCGTTCTTTTGCATTGACAGCGAGGGACCAGGGGTTCGGGGTCATTATAGCCGCGGCGGGAATGGCTGCTCATCTGGCCGGAGCGCTTGCGGCGAACACCACACTTCCTGTCATAGGGATTCCTTGTACTTCAGGATCATCAGACGGCATGGATGCTCTTTTGTCTACAGTTATGATGCCTCCCGGCATACCGGTGGCAGCAGTCGCGACAAACGGAGGCGTCAATGCCGCTTTATTGTCTATGGAGATCCTGGCCGTCACTGACGCTGAGCTGGCTGAAAAACTGGTTAAAAAGCGGAAGGACGATGCAGACAAGGTCCGGGAAAAGGACCGGAAGATCTCTGAAAGTTTTAAAAATAACTGACATAAAAACAGCTGAGGCTATTCAAAATCATAGTCAAGACAGGAGATATCTATGGGTGGCTTTTTTGGCATCGCATCCAAACAGGATTGTCTGACCGATGTTTTCTTCGGGACGGATTATCATTCACATCTGGGCACTTACAGCGGCGGTATGGCGGCTTATGATAAGACCATAGGTCTGCAGCGGCAGATCCATAATCTGGGAAATTCTCCCTTCCGGACCAGGTTCGAACACGTGCTGACGGAAATGAGTGCTGTATCAGCCATCGGCTGTATCAGCGACACGTATCCCCAGCCCCTTCTGATCCGGTCGAATCTGGGCTGTTATGCCATCTGCATGGTGGGTGTCATCAATAATATGGAAGAACTGGAAGACCAGTATCTTTCCTTCTCCGGTGGTCATTTTAATGCCATGACATCCGGAAAGATCAATGGCACGGAACTTCTGGCAGCCCTGATCAATCAGAAAAGCGATTTTCTGGATGGCATCAGGTTTGCGCAGAAATCTGTGGAGGGTTCAGCTAACATCCTGATCCTGAAGGATGACGGGTCATTGATCGCAGCCAGGGACCTTTTAGGCAGGCTCCCTGTTTCCATCGGGAAAAATGAGGACGGATATGCGGTTTCTTTTGAACCTTTTGCTTATGAAAAACTGGGCTATGAGCCAGTAAAGGAACTAGGCCCCGGTGAGATCGTAGAAGTGTCCTGTGAAGGGATCAAAGTCCTGGAAGGACCGAAAAAGAAAAAACGGATCTGCGCCTTTTTATGGAGCTATTACGGCTATCCCACCTCTTTCTATGAGGGCGTCAGCGTCGAGGTCATGCGTTATAAAAACGGCCAGATTATGGCAAGGAACGATCAGGAGGCCGGCCAGGACCAGAACATTGACTATGTGGGCGGTGTCCCGGATTCCGGTACAGCCCATGCCATCGGCTATGCGAATGAAAGCGGACATCATTTTGCCCGGGCTTTCATTAAATATACGCCTACCTGGACCCGCAGCTTTATGCCCATGAACCAGAAGGATCGTGACAGGATCGCGAAAATGAAGCTGATCCCGGTGAACGACCTGATCCGAGATAAAGACCTTTTATTCGTGGATGACTCCATCGTGAGAGGTACCCAGTTACGGGAGACTGTCGAATTCCTGTATGAAAACGGAGCCCGGTCGGTGCATATCCGGTCCGCCTGTCCGCCTATCATGTACGGGTGTAAATATCTGAATTTCTCCCGGGCTACTTCAGACATGGAACTGTTAGCCCGCCGGGTGATCCTGTCCCTGGAAGGCGAAGAAGGGTTCAAGTACATCGATGAATACGCCGACAGCAAGACAGAGCGGGGTAAGAAATTAAGAAGTACCATCTGTGAACAGATGAAGTTTGCTTCACTGGAATTCCAGACCTTAGACGGTATCATAGAGGCTATCGGGATCGATCCGGAAGACCTCTGCACCTATTGCTGGAATGGAAAGGAGTAAGGGATGAATACAAAATCCAGATCTGATGCCTATGCAGCATCCGGCGTCGATATTACAGCGGGCTACCGCGCAGTAGAACTGATGAAAAGCCATATCGCCCGGACTATGGTTCCCGGTGTTGTTTCGGATGTGGGCGGCTTCGGCGGTCTGTTCGAACTGCCGGAAGGCATGAAAAAACCAGTGCTGGTTTCCGGTACCGACGGGGTAGGCACGAAGCTGAAACTGGCCTTTTTGCTGGACAAACATGACACGGTGGGCATCGATTGTGTGGCCATGTGTGTAAATGATATCATCTGCTGCGGCGCAAGGCCCCTGTTTTTCCTGGACTATATTGCCTGCGGCAAAAACGTGCCTGAAAAGATCGCAGCCCTGGTTTCCGGTGTGGCGGATGGCTGTGTCCAGGCAGGCGCGGCCCTGATCGGCGGCGAGACCGCAGAAATGCCCGGCTTCTACAGTGAAGATGAGTATGATCTGGCCGGCTTCTCTGTAGGTGTGGTGGAAAAGGATAAGATCATTGACAATACGAAGATGCAGGAGGGCGATGTGATGATCGCACTTCCGTCTTCCGGCGTCCATTCCAACGGTTTTTCCCTGGTGAGAAAAGTGTTTGATGTGGAAAACCGCGATATGCTGAGACCTTTGCCTGAACTGGATGGAAAATCTCTGGGCGAGGCTTTGCTCACCCCCACGAAGATATACGTTCAGCCGGTGCTGAAACTTCTGGAAAGTGTCACTGTGAAAGGCATCAGCCATATCACCGGCGGCGGATTTTATGAAAACATCCCCCGGAGCATTCCAGAGGGACTGGGCGTAGTGATAAAGACAGAAAACGTGAAGACGCCTCCCATCTTCGGACTGATCCAGAAGGCCGGAAATATCTCCCTTCATGACATGTTCAATACTTTCAACATGGGTGTGGGCATGGTGGTCACCGTAAGCGCCGAAGATGTGGAAAAGAGCCTGGATATATTAAAAGAGTGCGGCGAAGAAGCCTATGTGCTGGGTGATATCGTAAAGAGCGGGGAGAAGATCACGTTATGCTGAACGTAAGCTCAGAGAAAAAGAGGATCGCTGTTTTAGTGTCCGGCGGCGGAACGAATCTCCAGGCCATCCTGGATGCACAGAAAAGCGGCCTGATCACTTCCGGTGAAGTGGTGCTGGTGATCTCGAACCAGAAGAGTGCCTATGCCCTTCAGCGGGCAGAAGATAACGGCATCGATCATTATTTTGTATCTAAGAAAAAGCTGGGATCCCAGGCTGCCTTCGAACAGGAACTGATAAGACTTATGGAAGCCTATCAGGTGGATCTCATCGTGATGGCCGGCTTCCTGGCCATCTTAAGTGAAGATTTCACTTCCCGGTATGATCACCGGATCCTCAACATCCATCCGTCACTGATCCC
>CACZSO010000125.1 GCA_902783795.1 uncultured Eubacteriales bacterium | reverse complement strand
TCCCCATCATGTACTCCTCTTCTTTATCTATATGGACATCCGGAGTTTTTTACGCCCGGATGAAATCCATCATCATGAAATATACCGCCGTTTTTATGCAGGTCCTGCTCTAAAAACTGGGCGGTGTACTGATCCACAAAAACCGTGCCGGTCTGCTTCCCGGGTTTTCGATCCGGTGTGGTCTGTCTGCTTCGTAATAGAAGCTCTCACCTGCCTTCACATCGTACCGGGTCTCCCCCCGGTAAAGGTTCAGCCGGCCGCTTAATACATAGCCGAACTCCTCTCCGTTATGCGGCTCATCCACCGGCAGACTTTCATGAGGCTTTACCGTCACCAGCACCGGTTCCATCTGGTTGCTCTGAGCCGACGGCACCACCCATTCTGTAACATTACCGGCGTCATCCACTTTTTCAAAGTAATCCTGCTCCCGGAAGACGATCTGCTCATGGCCTGTATCTTTAAAAAAATCCGACGGCGTGGTGCCCAGGATCTCGATGAGGTCCATCAAGGTCACCACAGAAGGCGTCACCTGTCCCCGCTCCAGCTGGGAAATGAAGCCTTTCGTGAGCTCTGCCCTGTCTGCCAGTTCCTGCTGCGTCAGGCCGTTCTGTTTCCTCAGATCCTTCAGTTTCCGTCCTATATCATTCGTTACTTTTTCCGCATCCATGTAAGCTGTCCCTATCCGTATTCCGATACGCTCTATTCTAAACTAAAAATCACTTTTTACTAAACTTTTGCAGCAGTCTTATTTGTATCATGAATAGGAGGAAAAGTCAATACAATTCTGATTTTGGGCATAAAAAATGAGGGCTGTCAGATTTTTTAATTTCTCTGACAGCCCTCAGCAATGAATTTCCTTCAGCTGCATTCTGTTAATCCTCTCTTTCGTTTTATTTTTGAAGAGTTACCCATGATATTCAATTTTCAAGGTTTTACCTGTCCAAGGGTTTGTCCTCCTTTTTTCATTCTAATGAACTTTCCCTTTTTTAGGTTTTTCTTTTTTACTCCCCTCTTCGCTATATCAGAACTATTTTTCTTTTTTTTAGAATATATTTGCCTGAGTTCAGATCTTTTTTGTTTTCTGTTTTTTCTCCAGGCTCTTTCAGTTCTCTCTTCGGCGTTGAAGGGGTGGTCTTATTTCATGGGACCGTCCTCCTGTTTTTTCTAAGGTTTCCTCCTTATTTTTTTATTTTTAAAGGGCTCCCTTTTTCTCTACGTCTACAATATAAACCCTATATAAGTATTTGTCAAGCACTTTTTGTAAAATTTTAATAAAAAAAATAATAATTTCTGTATTTTTCCGTCAATATGTCAATGGAAAAGCCGGTTTCCCGAGGAGGAAGCCGGCTCATGAGGGGTATAGATCCCTGTTTCTTCACTTTTTAAAAGAATCTTGCTGCGTTTCTGTAACAGATATCCTCCACGATCTGCCCTAATGTCTTTTCATCCTCCGGCCAGAATCCCTCTTCCACCAGCTTTCCGATCTTCCGGCACAGGATGCGCCGGAAATATTCATGCCGGGTAAAAGAAGTAAAGCTGCGGGAATCTGTCAGCATCCCCACGGAGGAAGCCAGGGCTCCTGTCTCCATCAGCTCATCAAGCTGGGCGTTGATCCCCCGGTACATGTCATTGAACCACCAGGCAGCGCCAAACTGCATCTTCGGGGCATAATTCACGGCCATGGTAGAAAGCATCATATTGTCCGACGGATTCAGGTTATAAAGGATGGTCTTCGGCAGATGGTCCTCCGACTCCAGGGTCTTAAAGAAAGCGCTGAGGGCAAAGGGATCCGTGGTCTTACCCACACTGTCTCCTCCGGCATCCGGTCCGTACTCTGAAAGAAGTTTTGCGGAATTATTGCGGACAGGTCCCAAATGAAGCTGCATGACGATATTCCGTTTCTGATAAGCTCTTCCCAGAAGCGTCAGCCGGCCCGCAAATTCCGGATCATAAAGATAGGGGAATTCAGAAAAACCATGGTCTGAGACCAGGCAGCCGTTCTTTTTAAAATGATCCAGGGCTCTGATAAGAGCCAGATCCAGTTCATCCGTCTCATATTTCCTGCAAAGCTGTGCGGCGGCTTTGACCTCCGGGCTTACTTCCGCCGGTTTCTCAGGAAATATGGCCTCATCCTCCGCACGGATCATATCTTCTGAATCGGCAGCCAGTACCTTTTTCACTTCTTCCTGCCGCACCATCAGATACTTATCCGGCCGGAAGGAGGGACAGACTTTAAAGGGGATCGTTTCATCCTCGCGGATCTTCTTATGCCACTCCAGGGTGTCCAAAGGATCATCTGTGGTACAGAGGACCTGCACTTTCATCCTTGCAAGCAGCGACACGGTGTCAAAGCCCTCTTCCTTCAGCATTTCCTCTGTCTTCTGCCAGATCTCTTCCGCAGTTTCAGGGCCCAATAACTCATAGATACCGAAATACCGCTGCAGTTCCAGATGCGTCCAGTAATACAGGGCATTCCCCACCAGTTTCGGCAATGTCTCTGCCCAGGCCCGGAACTTCTCGAAAGGCGCAGCATCTCCGGTGATCAGCCGCTCTTCTACTCCGCAGGCACGCATGGCCCGCCATTTATAATGGTCGGTCTCCAGCCAAAGCTCTGTCAGGTTATGGAACCGCCGATGTTCCGCGATATCCTTTGGTGACAGATGGTTATGAAAGTCGAAAATAGGCTGAAGAGCCGCATGTTCATGAAACAGTTTTCTTGCCAAAGGCGTATCCAGGAGAAAATCCCGGGTCATAAATGTAGTCATATGGTTTAGTTCCTTCCACCTCATCCGTCAGGCTCTGCCTGACACCTTCCCCTCAAGGGGAAGGCGTGAAGGCCTCCCGGTCGATCCAGAGGCCCAGCGCAGGGTTGGGGATGTAGAAGATCTCTTCCCCCTCCACAGTATTGTATCCGTACTTCAGTTTTTCCGGATCGAATTTCTTTATCATCTCATGATAAGACGCCGGAATGAAGCCTACACTTTCTATCTCTTCCTCAGATATGTTTTTAACCGCGTAAATGATGGAAAAGCGCCCGTCGGAAGACCCATGGATCAAATGGGCTGCCGCACTCATATTGTCCCTTAGATCCTGGTTTTCCGGCTTCTCAAAGGCATCCAGGATATTGAGCCGCCCCCGGTAGCCGTATTTCCTTATCAGCCGGTCACATTCCGCGTCTTCACCGAACCGTTCCACCCCGGGCGCCAGGATGATCAGCTCTCCGCCGTCCGCCATCATCATGCGGGTACGGTAGACTGCTTTATTCCCCAGCCAGGTGCTTTTAAACTCAGAAGGATCCAGATAGACCACACATTTTTTCACACCGTGTTCCGTGAAGTCAATGTTCTTTTCCTGGGCAAGCTTTACGGCTTCTGTCAGACACTCTCTTCCTTCCCCTATAAATAAGCCATGGGTCCGGATCTTTCCTTCCGGGGCGGTGGTCACCGTCAGTACCCAGAGAACGGGCCGGTCTTTCAGGAAATGTTCTGCCGCGTAGTCAAAGATCTTTCTTACAGGCGTGTGGTCCCGGCCCATCATACGCTCCATGCCATAGACCGCCCCGATCATATGGGAGGCATTGATCATGGCTGATCCGCCGGTACCCACGAAAATGTTCTTCGCATGGTTCGACATGCCGATGACTTCGTGGGGCACCACCTGTCCGGGGGAGATGATCAGGTCATAGCTCTCATCCATGATCCGCCGGTTCACCTCCACCGCCACGCCTTTATTCCAGAGGCCTTCTGTTATCTCCGTCACATAATCTGCCGGCACTTCCCCGATGTTTACCACATCGTTCCGCCAGTCATGCACAAAAAAGCACTCTTCCGGAATATCGCCGAACATGGCTTCCCGCTGCTCAAGGGATACAGCCTCATGGGTCCCTAAAGCCGGCAGGATATCCACTTCAGCCCCCGCCTCCTTAAGCAGGTGATAATACACATTGGTGATAAACCCGGCATTCGAATGATAACGGGTAAAATCCGGGGGCAGGATCAGGACTTTTTTGACTTTCCTGCCCTGAAGGGACTGTACTAAGGCTTCCCTGATCTTTTCCGGCAGCAGTCCTTCTTCTGTTTCGGCTTTCAGATACAGTTCCATTTTATACTCCTGAATAGGCGTTGAACCCGCCGTCTACCGGCAATATCACGCCGGTCATAAAGCCGGAACATCCGTCATCACACAAAAACAGTAAGGATCCCAGCAGTTCTTCCGGTTCTCCGAAACGGCCCATGGGGGTAGCGGATAATATCTTCCCGGTCCGGGCGGTAGGCGTCCCATCATCATTCCATAACAGGGCTTTATTCTGCGCGGTGGAGAAGAAACCAGGGGCTATGGCATTGACCCGGATGCCGCTTTTCGCGAAATGCACCGCCAGCCACTGGGTAAAGTTTGACACACCGGATTTCGCAGCCGAGTAAGCCGGGATCTTAGTCAGCGGGGTGAAGGCATTCATGGAGCTGATATTGATGATACAGCCATGGCCTTTATCTACCATATCCCGGGCAAAGACCTGGGTGGGCAGCAGCGTTCCCATGATGTTCAAAGAAAACACCTTCGAAAAGCCTTCCTGTGAAAGATCGAAAAAGCTCTTCTTTTCAGGATCTTCCAGGGTATCCATGGAGAAAAACTCATCATCTGCCGTCGCCGCCGGATTATTTCCTCCGGCGCCGTTTATAAGGATATCGCAGGGGCCATACAGGTCCAGGATCTCTTCATGCACGGCCTGCAAGGCCTCTTCGTTCACCACATCGACACCGAAGCCGCGGGCTTCTCCGCCCTCTTTCCGGATCTCTGCAGCCAGCGATTCTGCTTTTTCTTTATGCAGGCCTAAGACCGCTACTTTCGCACCGCAGGCCGCCAGCGCTTTACAAAAAGGCGTACATAACACACCGGCACCCCCGGTGACTACCGCTGTTTTATCCGTAAGATCTACCTTAAAGGGTAATTTCATCTTTGACTCCTTTATATTATTTCAGCCAGGGAGGCGCTTCTAACAGTGCCTTCCTGAACGCTTCCATGGCCTGATCCATGGCTTCGCCGGCATAAGTCCCTGCCTTCAGAAGGTCCGCGGTATGAAGAGCCTTCTCCCAGCTCTTTTCCTCTTCATTCGGAAGGATGGGATAAAACAGTACTCCGTTTTCTGAAGCAGCTTTATGATCTCCCGGGGCATCCCCGATCATCAGCACATGATCCGGGGCATACTTTCCCTCGGCTGCTTTTCTGATGCAGGCTGCCTTGGATCCGTCCTCCTGGCCACAGACTTCCTTCGTATATTTCAGAAGGTCATGTTCCTCCCATTCTCTTATGATGGCTTCTTTCGGGGTAGCGGAGACGATGACGATATCTGCAAATTCCGCGAATTTCTCCAGGGCTTCCACCACATGGGGAAAATGGGCCGCTCCCCGTACGATATGGGTGATGTTCTGATCCACTTCTTTAGACCAGCAAAGGGTCTGCTCCAGGATAGGGTCTGAATGTCCGTTCTCATCGCAGGTCTTTTCCAGAGAAGGAATACTCAGGGCGGATGTCTTTTCGATCCACTTTTCCAGGGACGACATGTCCGGCATCTTATATCCCCGTTCCTTTGCCTCCGGCCGCTCGGACAGCAGTTTCAGCGTCAGTATCAGGCCGGGATACCGGTTGATCCCGCGGGTGGTGGAGTACAGATTCACAAATTCCGCAGCTTCCCGGGCATAGCGGGATACACTCTGCAGATTCCAGACATTGACGGTAGCCGGGCAGAAACATTCCTTATGCTTCAGCTCCATGTTGTCAAACACACAGCCGTCCGAATCGATGCAGATCAGGAAGTCATGGGTTTCAGCAGACATATTTCCTTCCTTTCATTCCAAAGCCTGGTCCATCCCCTTCTTTCAGGGGAAGACAGGCTGTTATGCATTATAAGTGGTGGCAGACACATCGCCGCCATGGCCGGTCCAGTTCGTATGGAAGAACTGTCCCCGGGGGGCATCCAGCCGCTCATAGGTATGGGCTCCGAAATAATCCCGCTGGGCCTGCAGAAGGTTAGCCGGCAGACGCTCGGAAGTCAGGCCGTCGAAATAACTTAAGGCTGAAGTGAAGGCCGGCGCCGGAACTCCATAGGATACCGCGGCAGCAGCCACTCTCCTGAAGGAGGGGATCAGTTTTTCTATGGTCTCCTTAAAATACGGATCCATCAGCAGATTCTCCAGACCCGGATCCTTTTCAAAAGCGTCCCTGATCTTTCCCAGGAAGACGGAACGGATAATGCAGCCGCCCCGCCACATCAGCGCGATCCCGCCATAATTTAAGTTCCAGCCATAAGTTTTTGCCGCAGAATGCATCAGGGAATAGCCCTGGGTATAGGAGATGATCTTGCTGGCATATAAGGCTTTCCGGATATCCTCGATCAGGGCTTCCTTATCTCCGGAGAATTCCGGAATAGTCCTGTTATATAAGGCAGCGGCTTCTACGCGCTCTTCCTTCATGGCTGACAGGCAGCGGGCAAAGACCGCCTCGCTGATGAGCGTCAGCGGGATTCCTTCATTCAATGCGGAAATACCGGTCCATTTGCCGGTACCCTTCTGACCGGCCGTATCCAGGATCTTCTCCACTAAAGGTTCTCCGTCCTCATCCTTAAATCCCAGGATCTCTCCGGTGATCTGGATCAGATAGGAATCCAGCTCTGTCTGATTCCAGGCCTTGAAGATCTCTGCCATCTCATCGTCGGAAAGCTTTAAGAGCGTGCGCATCAGCTGATAGGCTTCGCAGATCAGCTCCATATCACCGTATTCAATGCCGTTATGCACCATTTTTACAAAATGGCCGGCCCCGTTTTCACCTACCCAGTCACAGCAGGGAGAACCGTCATCCGTCTTCGCGCAGATGGCCTGGAAGATAGGCTTCACCCGCTCCCAGGCATCCGGTGATCCGCCGGGCATCATGGAAGGGCCTAACAGTGCCCCTTCTTCGCCGCCGGAGACCCCGGTGCCTATGAACAGTTTTCCTTTGGACTCCACATAAGCGGTGCGGCGCATGGTGTCTTCATAATTCGAATTGCCGCCGTCCACGATGATATCGCCGTCAGAGAGCAGCGGCAGCAGAGCGTCGATCACCTGGTCCACCGGAGAACCGGCCCGGATCATCATAAATACCACCCGCGGTGAGCGGATCTTACTGATCAATGTTTCATAGTCATAAGCCGGCAGAAAGTTTTTTCCGGCTTCTCTTTCCATAAAGGCATCTGTCATTTCCGGCTCCCGGTTGTACACCGCCACCGTAAAGCCTTTGGATTCCATGTTCCTGGCCAGGTTCGAGCCCATGACGGCCAGGCCTACCATTCCGATATCCGCTAATCTTTCCATGGTTATCTGTCTCCTTTATTTTCCCGGATACGCCCGCTTATCCAGCCCGGCCATCCGGATCATGAATGATTCTGTGTTTTATAATCTGGTATCCCACCGTCCGCACCAGACCGGACTCTCTCCTTCTTTGAATTACCGCTGTACCCGGGCATTTCCCGCGTAGATATCCCAGATCTGTTTTTCATCGGCCGGTTCCGCGTAGTCATTCAGGCTCGTCACCACCAACGCTCCGCAGGCCCAGCCCAGCCTGATCCATTTTTCAGGCTCATAACCACTGGCTATGCCGTACAGAAGCCCGCCGGTAAATGCGTCGCCGCCGCCGATCCGGTCTAAGATGTCGATCTCCCGGGGTTCTTCCACGAACCATTCATCTCCGGAGAGCATGATGGCGCCCCAGAGGTTCCGGTTGGCGGAGATCACTTCTCTTAAAGTGGTGGCAAAGACTTTCGCCTTCGGATAAGCCTCCTTCACCTGAAGGATCATCTTCTTAAAGTTTTCGATCTTTGTATTCAGATCCTTTCCGCCGGCTTCGGGTCCCTTAAAGCCCAGGCAAAGCTGGAAATCCTCTTCATTGCCAACCAGAATATCGGCCACGGCGGCAATTTCAGAGAAGGCCTTCCTGAGTTCTTCCTCCCGGCCTTTCCAGAAAGTCGCCCGGTAATTTAAGTCAAAGGATACCAGGGTCCCGTATTTCTTCGCTTCCTTGGCCAGTGCCAGACAGCAGGCGGTGGTCTCTTCGCTCATGGCCGCGATCAGGCCGGAAATGTGGAAAATGCCCACACCTTCCTGCCCGAAGATCCGTTCACAGTCATAATCTGCGGCATCCAGTATCCGCCCCACTTCTCCGGCCCGGTCATTCCAGACTCTGGCGGCCCGCAGACCGTATCCGGAATCGGCTATATTAAACTGATGGCGGTAGCCCCAGGGGCCGCCCTGAGGCACCGTGATACCTTCATAGGAGATATTCCGGGCCCGGAGCTCTCTTTTGATAAATTCAGCCACAGGACTTCCTTCCACGAACTTAGTCAGGGCTACGCAAGGCTTTCCCAGGGAGGACGACACGTTCAGTACGTTCGTTTCCGCGGATGTAGCCTGCATATAAAACAGATGACTGTTATGCACGGCCATCCTGTCTTCCGGCGTGATCCTGACGCCCATACTGGTCACACAGCCCACCGCATATTTCACATTATCTCTGATCTTCAGCATCATAAAAACCTCCTGAATTCATGTTTTTCATTTATGTCCATCATACAGGAAATCCGAGGATTCCGCCATAGGTTTCTTTGTTGCAAATATTGCAAAACTTGCTATAATTAGATAAAACGATCTTTTTTCTGAACAGACTTAAGGAAACCCGCGGCAGGTTTCTTCCTTCGGAAGAGATCTTTCTGTTTCTTATATTCAGGGAGTTTTTATGAAGCACAAACGTTCCAGTCCCTTTGATCCCCGGCAGTACATGATCAGCCCGGATTTCGAAATATTCTATTATAACGACCTGCATTTTCAGAGTGTAGGCAGCCACAGCCATGATTATTATGAGTTCTACTTCTTTGAAGAGGGAGAAGTCTCCATGGTGATCGGTAAACAGGTCTGCCCTTTACACGCCGGTGATGTGCTGGTGGTTCCGCCCGGAACGCCTCACCAGGCCAATATACTGGATCCTGAGATACCTTACCGGCGCTTTGTGTTCTGGATCAGCGCGGCTTATCTGGACCAGCTGTATCAGGAAGCGGCAGAATACCGCTGCCTGCCTGAAAAGGCAGACAAAGGTATCTGTCATTATCATTTTGACCTGCTCTCCTTTAATGAGATCCGCAGTGCCCTGTTCTCTCTGTTAGAGGAACAGCACACGGAACAGTTCGGCCGGCAGGAGGCCATCCGGCTCAGGATCCGGCTGCTGCTGCTTCTGCTTTCCCGATTAGTCACCGAGCAGGAGGAAGATGCCCGGCCGGAAGTCCGTTCCAAATATGGCAGCATCATTAATTACATCGATCTGCATGTAAGCGAGCCGCTGACCCTGGAAAAGATCGCGGGAGAATTGTATCTGAACAAATATTACATAGCCCATCTGTTCCAGGAAAATACCGGCATGTCCGTGCACCGGTATATCATAAAAAAACGCCTCGCTCTATGTCTGTCCGCCATCAAAAACGGTCAGAACATCAGCGAAGCGTATATATCCTGCGGCTTTCAGGACTACTCCTCCTTTTACCGCGCTTTTATTAAAGAATACGGCATGCCGCCGTCATCTTATAAGACACTGAATACCCGGCCGTGAGCCGGAGCCTTTATTCATACTGATAGCCACTTTCCTCCCGAAGCGGCCGGTCCAGCAGTTCGGGATGGGCAAAGATATATTTGATCAGCTTTAAACTCCTGGCAAAGTAGAATCCGTCGGCGATCCTCTCGTCCAGTGTGGCGCCCAGGTCTATGACATCGCGGATCTCTTTATGGCCGTCCGGCATCAGCATTTCTTCTTTATGCAGTGTCCCCAGGGTGACCATAATGCTGTTTGTGCCGTAATTATTCAGGTGATGATAGACTGCGGGACACTGGATGCTGCCCAGATTGCTGGCCAGGATCGTGGTATAATTCGGATCGCCGTCCGTCAGGAAGCGTGGATTCTTCCCCCAGAAATCCAGGATCCGGATGAGTTTCATCAGCGGGATCAGGAGGGGCCGGGGCAGCCTGGCCAGGGTATCGATGGTAGAATCGATGCCGCCGGTCGAATGCTCACTCTTCCGGGTCTCTTTAACATCGCCCACGATCTTCTGACTGATGGTATCCAATGAGTCCTCATCCCCCGGTTCCAGCACCATCAGCGCTTCATCCGCATTATCGGCAAACCGCCGTTTGGCCACAAAACTTAAACTGATGACATTTCGTTCATACATCCGCCGGCCCTGGATAAAACAGTTAAGCTTAGGCCGTTCCTTCACCATGCGTGCCAGCGCTGTCAGGACCGCATGGAAGATCGTGGTCTTATATTCCGGATGAGACGCGTTCTTTTCTTCCAGAAAACGTACCAGCTCCGTGGCATCGATCTTATCGTTTAAGAACACTTCACAGTCTGTCCGGTTCACCAGGATATTGGCCATGATGGTCTGAAGTCCCGGTGCGTCCTTTACCCAGCGGGCATCCCGGCGGTCGCCAAAATGTCTTTTCGTCTTTTTGTTCATATTCCCCGTCCTTTATTTATCATTTTCTGTATAGCTCACTCCCTAACCGTGCACGGGCTGCTGCAAAGAAAAGCTGCCTCAGTGCCCGGGAAAGCAACTATGGTAGGTGCATCCCCCCTACTATACACTGAGGCAGTCTTTTTTTCAAGTCATTCATACATCGGCCGCGGCAGGTGCATGATAATTTTCAAACTCGATCTTTTTCAGTTCATCATAAAGACCGGTATCTTTCAACAGATAATACTCTATATATTCCGCATTATTCCGGGATACTTCCATCATGACCATCCGTTGATCCTGGCTGTCACGGCCGGCATAGACTCTGATCTCTCCGCCCCGTAAAAGCATGGAACTGTCACAGTATTCTACTGTCAGCAGATCTTCATAAGAGCCCAGGATCCAGCTGTAGTCCGGCAGTGCCCCATCTCCGTAGATATCGTCGGTCGTGAGGGCTTTTCCTTCTTTCATGGCCCTGTCCAGTCTGTCTGAGAGTTCCTCGGAAAGAAGTACGGAATCTTCTCCGGTCTCCGTCCAGATGTTCACACAGTAATGATCCGTCTTTCCTTCCTGAATATCTCTGATCAGGCTGTCCACCAGATCTTCCCGGATATATAAGGCATTATAGGGGACTTCCCTTGCCGCCTTATATCCGGACGAATAGAAAGAAATATGCTGGCCGTAACTGCAGCAGAGGATCCGTTCCCCTTTATCTGTCTGGAAATTCATGCCCAGGCCGGAGCTTAACATGACCGGGACATCACGCTCCACCACATAAATGATATCGCCCGCAGTCCTTATATTCAGTTCATCCCGCATCGTCTCGGAGCGGATATATTTCTTTCCCTGCCATTCAATGGTCCTGCACTCATCATCTAGCCAGTAAGCCGTACGCTTTTTAGCCTCATCCAGCTGTCTGCAGGAAGACAGTATCACGATTAAAAAACCTGCTGTCAGAACGACAGCGATCATTTTTCTGATTTTCATCACGCCTCCTTACTCCAGATTCAGTTTTTTCTTCAGGATATGGTTGCTGATCAGGAAATAAACGGCTGCAAAGCACAGGTTCCAAAGGATCACGAATCCGGCACCCAGATGCAGGCAAAGGATCGTATTCTCCTCCAGGAATTTCAGCAGTTTCTCCATCAGCGGGCTCTGTGCCAGGATCGTCACCAGGATCACACAGACCGTTCCCAGGATCTGGCAGGCAAAGTAGTAAATGAAAAAGCAACCGACAGAAAGGCCTATCCGGTTCTTCTTCGCCCGCTGGCCGATAGACAGGCAGGCATAGCATAACAGGATCACCTTGACAGAAGCTGTGATCAGGGCTAATAAGAACTCTATCCCATAGCCGATGGTATTTCCATGGACCGCCGGCCAGACGACCTTCCGGACCATATAGAAGCCAGCCTTCATCAGCTCCGCAAAAACATCGCCCGCTGTAGCCACTGCGATCCCCAGGAGCACACAGATGCCTGTAAATACAGACCAGAGGAAAGCCGCGGTCAGCTTTGATACCAGGTGCTGTTCCGAAGTGACCGGCAGAGATAAGGTCAGATAACCTTCATTCGCAAACATATTTTTATAATACCGGGATACCGCGATGACGATCACTCCGATGACCGCCGCTAAGGAAGCCACCACAAGAAGCACCACCGAAGACCCGAAAAGGATACGGTACGAACTGGTATCTGCTTCAAAGAACTGGGTGATCCGGTTTAATAAAGCGGTTCCCAGCACCACCAGGAATAAAGGCAGCATCCGCTTATAATAAAAACTAAATTCATATTTCAGCAGTTTCTTTACCATCTGAACACCTCCCTGAAGAGCTGGTCCACGGATTTTCCTTCTTCGTTCCGGATCTCATCCACTTCTTTCTGAAGCAGGATCTTCCCGTTCTGGATAAAGATCACCTCATCCAGCACCTGCTCGATATCAGAGATCAGGTGGGTGGAAATGATCACGGAAGCTTCCGGATTATAGTTGTTGATGATCGTGGAGATGATATAATCCCGGGTCGCGGGGTCTACACCGGCAATGGGCTCGTCCAGCACATAAAGCTTTGCGTCCCGGCTCATGATCAGGATCAGGGCTACCTTCTCTTTATTACCTTTGGAAAGTGTTTTCAGCTGGACAGTTTTATCAATGCCAAGCTCTGAAAACATGCGGTAGGCTCTTTCCTCTTTAAAGTCCTGATAAAAATCCTTGAAATAATCCACGATCTGCTCCACCGTCATATAGGAATTGATAAAATGATTATCCGGCAGATACGCGACGATCCCTTTTGTCCCCACACCCGGCGCCATACCGTCCACCAGGATAGAACCATCATCCGGCTGCAAAAGGCCGGTCAGCAGCTTGATAAAGGTGGTCTTTCCTGACCCGTTGGGTCCTAAAAGGCCTATCATCTTCCCGCTTCCCACAGAAAAACTGATGTGGTCCAGTGCGGTTAGGCCGCCATATTTCTTCGTAAGATCTCTGCACTCCAATAATACTTCACTCATCTGTTTCTTCCTCCAGTAATCTGATGATCTGCTGTTTATTCATGCCCAGCGTTTTCATCTCTTTAAGGAACTGTACAGTCTTTTCTCTCAGCAGCTTCTTTAATTTATCATCCGCTGGACTCTTCTCTTCGCCTACGTACCAGCCGGAACCCGGTTTGGAAAAGATGAGGCCGTCCCGCTCCAGTTCTGAAAATGCTTTCT
>CACZSO010000124.1 GCA_902783795.1 uncultured Eubacteriales bacterium | reverse complement strand
GTCAGAAACAGCGTGTGGCCATAGCCCGGGCCATCATCCGCCGCTCTCCCATCATAGTCCTGGATGAAGCAACTGCTTCTGTGGACGTGGAGACTGAACGACAGATCCAGAAGGCCATCGCGGGTATCGCCGGAAGCCGCACCATCATTGTCATAGCGCACCGGCTTTCCACCATCCGGAATGCGGACCAGATCCTGGTGATCGAAGAAGGATCTGTCACCGAGCGGGGCACCCATGATGAGCTGCTGGCCTTGAACGGAAGCTATGCCAGGATGCACCGGATCCAGACCACCTCCATCGGAGGTGTGGCCTGATACTTTTGCATAATGACAGGGCGGGGGAAGCCTTCTTATCTTCCCCCGCCCGCTTTTTTATGTTTCGATCTTTTTCCCGTCATAGTACCGGTTTCCGTCTTTATCCATGGTAAAGTGGGAAAACCAGTCTGTCCAGGCCTTTTCGTAGTCCGTATGAGCCGCGCCATGGGCACGGCCGGCGCAGGCCACCCAGGCACAAAGGGGGATCTCCTGCCGGTTCTTCCAGACCGCTGTGGTATAGCGTTTTTCTATATTTTCCTTCGTGAAGGGAACTGGCTCTTCGGTCTGTCCGTCCTTTAAAAATCCCTCTTCAGTATAGACATGATCTTCAAAGGAAAGACCATTTCTTCTGACCCAGTATTCCTGGGTGGAGAAAGAATAATAGACATCATTGAAGCGCCTGGCCGGATTCAAAGCGTTCATCATGCCGCCGTACCAGGTCTCATATTTCGCATCATCCCAGGCACCGATATACAGCGGCCAGTTATCCCGCTCACCGAAAATAAACATAGCGGGCAGGATCGTTTCCAGTGCATTTTCTGTATATTGATACCCGGTTCCTTTTGAATACGCCTCGTTATAGACTGCTGCGTCAAACAGCGGACCGGAGCAGGCGCCGATGGCAGTGATCCTGTCCCCCAGCTGCATGCCTAAATAATTGCAGAAAATGCTGCCCATGGAGTGGCCGGTAATATAGACCCTGCCGGGATCGACATTGAAATCCTCCTCGATCTTCGTGAACAGGCTGTCCATGAAGGCGATGTCATCGCTGATGGAGCCGGTCTCCGGATCGATGGTGGGCGGCCAGGAACCATCCTGGGTATTCCAGCCGTTCACCGAGCTTGGCACCACGGCGATAAAACCGTATTTTTCCGCGATGGATGACACATCCACCTCGTCAAAATAATCGTGCGAAGGGGTGTTGCCGCCGGAAAAGAAATAGTACACCGGATAGCGCACGGTCTTATAATCCCTGCATTTTTCAGGGATATAGACGATGTAATTCCGCTTCCAGTCCGTGTATGGTGTCTTCGCCTGATCATTGCCAGTATTATCAACAGTCTGAATATAATCAAACACCTCAAACAGCTGCCCGGCCTCTTTCGCCTTTTCATAATCAAGCCGCTTACTTAGCCGGTCCGCATGGGCGGAATCTCCCCGGCCCCGGGTGAAAGAAGTCATGAAATCAAGCGCTTTTTCAATATCTTCCGGGTCATCATAAGAGAAGTCCTCCGGCAGCCAGACTAAGTTTTCTGCCGCTGCCAGCGGGTTATCTGCATTAACTTCTGTCCAGTAAGCTTCTGTGGGTGAGTTGAATAATGCAGTAGCTACAGGGATACGATCCGCCGGCAGGTCTTCAAATACGGGTCTTACGCGAGACTCCGGATGCGCCGGCTGACGCATATCATCGGAGTACGAAAAACTGCTGAGCTCCCGAAGTTTGTTTTCGCTGACATCCGTATTTATGTACACCTGGGCGATCACATCCATGGGATGTCCGGCAGCCCACTGTTCCAACACTGCCCCGCCTTCCCCAGCGCCAAACAGATACTCTGTCCGGCGGGAATTGTATCTGAATCCGGTAAAAGGATTTCCTCCGGCCATCCGTACCGCCTTCAGGTAAGAACCTTCCTCTTCCAGGCTTTTCCAGCAGCCGTCTTCAGGCACCAGGAAAAAGAGGCCGGTACGCTTCTTATCCGCCAGGGAAAGCCAGCCGCTTCTTTCAATATATGCTTCCACATCTTCTCTATCCGGCAGCGCGATGGTCACAAAGTACTCACTTCTTCTCATGCCCTCCGGAAGATAGATCAGCATTTCTCTAACATTCCCCTGCTCTGTCTTCACCTCTTCCCGGTATAAGCCCCTGTAAGGGATCTCATTGGAAAGCTTGGTACTGAATTTAAAAGGTGTCAATGTTTCGACAGGACGAATATCCATGGTTTTCTCCTTTTTCACCTTTCAGCCATCCAATCATCCAGCGCCTGCTGCTTGATGGCAATATATTCATTCAGGCCTGCGCTGAGCAGTTCTTCATTCATTTCTTTCAGCAGCATCTCTGGATTATCCGGTCTCCCGCTGATAATTTCGTGCAGGTACTCCTTAGCGATATCCCAAAAAGATCGCACCCAGTCATAATAGGATGGAGCTTCTTCAAAAGTGAAGCCATAGGATGGGAAAGTGTAAGCCTGCGCTTCTGACTGATACACGGTTTCTGTGTAAAAATCACCCCGCATAGGCGCAAACACATGGGCAACCCGCGGGTTGAAGCAGGCGTCATACAGAGAATAGGCATGTTTACGGTAAGAATAATCCAGATTCTCCGGATAATCTGCTACATTGGCCTCCCCTGTCTCTTCCCAGGTAAACCCCTCGATGCCCCAGAGCATGGTATCGTTAAGCGTACGGCTTTGGAACATATAATCCAGAAGGACCGCTGCCTGTTCAGGGTGTCTGCAGTGGGAAGTGATACAATAACCTGGCTGAAGATAATATTCTTTTACAGCGTCTCGTAAATAAAAGACCGTAACATCATACGACCATCTCTCCTCTAAGTTTACGTTCATCTCAACTATCTGCTGTGCGGAAAAAGCTGCCAGACTGCCTGCTGCGTCTCCATCCCTGAGCATATACCCGGCCGGCAGCGAATATGGTCCTATATCTTTTTGGATATATCCCGCCTCATACCAGGATTTCATATATCTGGCCAGTTCCAGGAAATCATCGGATTCATAATAATTGACGATGGTATTCGGTGCTTCCCTCATCAAAACACCCCATTGGTCATACACCCTTGCTACATGGGTCAGATCTCCATCCAGGATATCGTAGGTGGAATCGCCGATCATAATCATCTCCGGATGGATCGCCTGGATCTGTCTTAAGATTTCATTAAGCTGTTCAAAGTCCCCGTATTCCAGGTCATTTTCTGAATATCCTGCTTCATTCAGCAGGTCTGTCCGAAGCGCCATTCCAAACCGCTGCAGGGTGGATTCTCTGGTGGGTATGCCTGGCAGCGCCCCTTTATAGCGCATCTCATCTAATGCTTCATAGCCATACTCCTGGACAATGTATGGCATATCATTCAGATAGGGTGACAGATTCAGGACCCTGCCTTTTTCATATTCCTGTGAGGGCTCATAGAGATGAATAATATCCACATCATCAAAGACTTCATCTCCGGCCGGAAACTCATTGTTGATATTCATATAAGACATCACTTTGATCTCTGTCAGGATCCCCGTATCCTCATAGATGATAGACTTCATATAATCCAGAACTCTTTCCATGCCATACCAGTCCTTATGGCTCGTACCGAGGCAGACGGTAACACTATCCCCCTGTACAGCGGGATTCACCGGAGCGCGTGAAGTCTCCGTTTTTGATTCCTTTTCTGTTTCAGAAGTTTTATCCGGCTTAAGAGTACAAGCCGTGAAAGCCAATAGAACAGCCAGTATTACAAGACTTAGCAGTTTACGAAGTTTCATGGTTTCCTCCTTCGTTTATTTCCTGCAGTACATTTTTATCTGTCCGGACTCTCCCGGCTTTTGCTTCGGGCAAACATAAAGATACTTCACTGGTTACTGCTGCTTTTCCGGACTTAATGCCCTCCTCTGTGTTATGTTTTTGCCGCACATCAAACGTGATTTTTGCTTCAGCACCTATAAAAACATCTCCCTCTCCCGAGAGTTTCATTTCCAGGATTTCCGTATGTCTGGCATTTTTGATCCTGCAGGTCTTCTTCAGTACATACACCTCATCTCCCCGAAGATAATATCCATACATCAAAACGTTTAATCCTATATTTTCGTCCACAACTTTCACCTCTATGGGATTCCCCTGGTCGTCATAATAGTTGGATGTCTGGTAATCCCATCTGATATTTGTTCTGACAGAAACCCACTTGTCCTCAAAACTGATACAGCCTTCCACTCCATCTCCGTTATTATCTTGTGATAATGTTTCATCCATGGCTTTCTTAGGCCATTTGGCTGATGAAGCAATATAGCTGTTCAATATGGAAAATTCCTCTTCCCTCTTTTTTTCAGGAGCCTTTTGAGATATCTGGCCAGAATGCTCCTTAGAAGCTATTGGCTGAGGCTCTTGATATTCTTCAGTATAAGCCTTCCGGGAAAACAGAGAGCCGGCCGTTAACAGCAGTACCAGAAATCCTGCCATTATTGAAAGACTGTAAGATGGCCGGCAGGGTTCAGCGATCCTCCTGATCCGCCGGGCTACATTCTGTTCTCCGAAAGACAGCGGCTGTGGAAAAAGAGCACTGCGCCCAGTGCTTTGGGAAAGCAGTGTCTTTAGATATGCTTCCTTATCTTTTGCCTCCATTTTTTCCGTCACTCTCTCGTCGCAGGCAAACTCCAGATCTCGGGAAAACAGAATAAAACCCAGCCATATGAGAGGATTGAACCAGTAGACACAGAGGATCAGGTATCCTAAAAGTTTCCATAAGGGATCCCGATGAAGGATATGGGCTTTTTCATGAGTGATCATGAATGTAAGCTCCTCTTCCCTGCAGTTATAAGGCAGGTAGATCCGCGGTTTAATAAGCCCGTACACATAAGCATCGCTTTCACTGTCCAGCCAATAGATGTTTTCATACCGATGGACGGCCTGTTTATGTCTTCTATGAAGCCTGATCATATGGACTGCCAGATAGATCAATAAAACGCCGGTGCCGGAAAGCCACAGGAAAGGAGCTATTTCTATAAAGCGCAGTCCTAAAGCCCGGGCCGGTCCTGCTGCCGATGTTCTTTCTTCTTTTGGATAGGACGCATAGGCCGCATCCCATATTTCCGTATCTGTACCTGTTTCTTTCTCCGCGACGGCGGCTTTTTGCAAAAAAAACGTCCTAAGGTCCAGACTGTCCGGAAGGAATGAGACCGGTGAAGCTATGGTGAGAGGAATCATCAGACGCAGGGCTGCCACAGCCCAAAGCCACAAGAACAGCTTATGAGAAAGTCTGCGCTTCATCGTTCTTAAAAGCAGGATCATCAGGATGACAGCTCCTGCTCCCAGACTTACGATAAAAAGCCGGGAAAACAACTCACTCATTTCAGCCATCCTTCCTGAGACTTTCGATCAGCGTTTTAAGCTCATCGATCTCCTGATCAGATAGTTTCTGTCTTCTGGTAAAGGATGCCAGAAAAGAGGGCACAGAATCATCAAACCGATTCCGTATCAGCTCACCCATTTCTGCGTCCTGGATCTCTTCTTTAGAAACCAGGGCGGTAACGACAGAATTTTCGTTGCTGACGATGCCCCTTTCAGACAGACGTTTTATCACCGTATAAGTAGTTGTGCGTTTCCAGCTGAGCTTCTCAAAACATTTTTTTACCAGTTCTCCGGAAGATATGGGCTCATCTTCCCATAAGATCTTGAGGAAACGATATTCACTTTCAAATACTTTCGGCTCGTTCATAACATGATATGCTCCTCAGCAAAAAAATGTCTAATGCAATAGACTTATATTTAGTCTATCACATTAGACATTCAGTGTCAAGTATAATTAAGAGTCCTGTTTTGTCAGGACATCCTCCTGAGATCAGGCTTCCCTTTCAAGATACGTATTCAGCAGATAAAACTGATAATCTTCTTCTTCAAAAGCCCGTTCTGATGCGGGATCTCCGTATCTTTTTACCAGTTCCCCTAAAGAAACCGCTCTGGCTTTATTCAAAGCCGGAATGTCTTCTTCAAGTACTCTTCGCACCAGTTCTTCTATAGGATCTGTCTTCAGATTCCCGATCCGCCATTCCGG
>CACZSO010000123.1 GCA_902783795.1 uncultured Eubacteriales bacterium | reverse complement strand
CATACCCGCGGGAGCATCGTCCTTCTGGACCGGGCGGACAGGATCATCTATTCTGCGGACGCCATTAATATGAATACTTTGTTCGGCTTGACCGGGTCCACCACCATCGAGGAATATAAGGACAGTGTCCTGCACCTGAAAGAATTCCAGGATGCCTTCGATGTGATGTACGGGGGCCATGCCTTACAGCCGTCCACGCCACGGATCATCGATGACGCCCTGTATCTCTGTGATAAGATCCTGGCCGGAGAAGATGATCAGGTAGAAGGCCGTAGTTTTGCCGGTGACCATACGGTATATACCGCAGCCAGGCGGGGAGAAGACTTTAAGCCGCTTTATGGCGGAGAATGCGACATCGTCTACGCAAAAGAACGGATCTTCGGAAAAAAGGGAAAAGCCGTGCTTCCCGGAGAACCCTATATAGACAGCTGAGAATAAAGCTGCCCGGCTCCTTCAAAACCTTCCCCTCTGGGGCCGCTGGGGGATAAGTGGCACCCGTTCAGCGCGGCGTAAGGCCTGGTGGCTGCCCGAAAGGCAGAAGGATGAGGGTCAGAGGGATGAGGGTCAGACAGATAAGGGCAGCCTGATAAGGGCCAGCCTGAACCTATATACTAAACTTAACAAGGAGAAACGCTCATGGAAGTAAAAGATTTTGATGAGATCGTGGAAGGCAGCATTGTACTGCCTATGACAGGAGATGAGACCGGGGTCATGTACGCGAAGGATGTGGAATATTCATCCTACGGCGATATCAAACTGCATCTGCAGATCCTGGCGCCTACCAGCCAGAACAGACGGATGATGCCGCCCATGCCCAAGGAGATCCGCGAACAGTTCGGCATGCCGGAGTTCGAACCGGACTGGTGCTATCCCTGCCTGGTCTACGTCCCCGGCTCAGCCTGGGCTAAACAGAACGTATATGCCGAAGTGGCGAACCTTTCCCGCTACGTGGACAGAGGGTTCGTGGTGGCCATCGTAGAATACCGCGACTATAATCTGGCTTCTTTCCCGGCTCCCATCGTGGATGCCCGCAATGCCGTCCGGTTTATGCGTAAAAATGCGAAACAGTTTGCCATCGATCCGGACAGGATCATCCTGGCGGGTTCTTCTTCCGGCGGCCATACCGTAGCTTATGCCGGCATCTTCCACGACGATGAGGAAGAGACGAACCAGTTCCCGGGCATCTCCGGAGAGGTCAAGGGAATCGTAAACTTCTATGGCTCCACAGATTTCACTTTCGAGGACAGCAATCCGGTCTCGGCCCATATCCATAATAAGCCGGAAAGCCCGGAAGGAAGAGAAATGGGCGGTGTGGATCTAAATGAAAATCCGGACCTCATGCGGAAGCTGACCGTGGCCTGCAATATCACGAAGGAGACAGACATCGTCCCCATGCTGCTGATCCACGGAACCGTGGACCGCGTGGTCAACACCCGCTGCAGCGTGAATCTGTACCGGAAGCTGAAGGAATGCGGCAAGGACGCCCAGCTCTATCTCATGAAGGGCTCCGACCATGGCGGACCGGAATTCTTTGCACCCCGGATACTGCAGATCGTGGAAGACTTTGCTCTGAAAGTCTTTAAGTAATCAGAAGCCGGCGGCCTGTCCGCCGGCTTTTTCATCTGTTATCTTTACAATTATGGGTGGTTTTGTTATACTGAATTCCACAAAACATCTCAAAGAAACAGTAAAGGAGAGCCGGAAGTACGGCTTTACAGACATGAAAAACAGTCTCGGACAGGCACTTTCCATAACGCTTTTCGGCGAGAGTCACGGCCCTTATATCGGAGTGGTGATGGATGGGCTTATGCCCGGGATCACAGTGGATCAGGACAGGATCCGAGCCATGCTTTTGAAGCGTCGCCCTTATGGCGATATCTCCACGGCGCGGGTCGAAGAGGATGCCTTTGAGATCGTAAGCGGGGTGTTTCAGGGAAAGACCACCGGGACGCCGCTGTGCATCCTGATCCCGAATAGAAATGTGGACAGCTCAGTTTATGAGGCAGTCAGGGGCCCGGCCCGGCCCGGCCATGCGGACTATACGGCTTTTGTGAAATATCACGGCTTTGAGGATTACCGCGGCGGCGGGCACTTCAGCGGCCGGATCACGGCAGCATTGACGGCGGCGGGCGCTGTAGTTATAAGTGCCCTGGAAGCAAAAGGCATTTATACCGGGACTCATATCCGAAAACTGGGAACAGTGGCAGACAGGGAATTTGAAACCGGAGAGCAGCTGAAACAGGATCTTATATCTCTTTCCGGCAAACGTTTCCCGGTGCTGGATGAAGAAAAAGCAGCGCTGATGCAGGAGGAGATCCTGAAAGCAAAAGCAGAAAAAGACAGCATCGGCGGCATATTGGAGACGGTGGTCACAGGACTGCCGGCGGGGCTGGGAGAGCCCTGGTTCGATACGGTGGAGGGTGAGCTTGCGAAGGCAATGTTCAGCATCCCCGGCATTAAAGGCGTAGAATTCGGCGATGCTTTCAGCCGCAGTTCCGGCTATGGCAGTGCCTATAATGACACATTTGAGAATGTTGACGGAAACATTGTCACAAGAACAAATCATAACGGGGGCGTGAACGGCGGCATTACCAATGGTATGCCGGTGGTATTCTGCACGGCGGTGAAGCCTACGCCTACTATTGGAAAAGCACAGGAAACAGTGGATCTGTTTACCGGAGAAAATACAGTGATCGAAGGAAAAGGGCGGCATGACCCGGCCATTATCCATAGGGTGAGCGCAGTGCAGGACGCAGTGACGGCCCTGGTGATTTACGACCTTATGGCGGTGAGATATGGGACAGACTGGATTTTATCATTTTGAATTTGACGAGAATGAAGTGCTTCTGGATCAGGAAGGCACCTCTGAGCTTTTTGACATAAATAAGGAAATCAGCATGGATATAGAACAGAGACGAAAGAACATCGTCCTGATCGGCATGCCCGGCTCCGGAAAGACCAGCGTGGGAAAGCGGCTGGCGGAAGCATTGGGCCTGACT